>JAUYLL010000106.1 GCA_030698375.1 Nocardioides sp.
TCGTGAACTGCGAGACGATGATCGTCACGGTGAAGTTGATCAGCATGCCGATCGTGCCGAAGCCGGTCTCGGCGATGCCGAAGATGCCATCGCCGTTGCCGTAGATCTCGATCGTCCACAGCATGTAGGCCATCGTGGTTCCCAAGCCGGCGACCATGCCCGCGGTGGCACCCATCGCCGTGCAGTTCTTCCAGAAGATGCCGAGGACCAGCACCGGGAAGAAGCTGGCGGCTGCCAACCCGAAGGCCAATGCGACCACCTGCGCCACGAAGCCGGGGGGGTTGATGCCGAGGTAGCCGGCGACGAGGATCGCGCAGCCCATGGCGATGCGGCCCACCATCAACTGACGAGCCTCGGTGGCCTGCGGGTTGATCTTCTTGTAGTAGAGGTCGTTGGCGACCGACGACGAGATGACCAGCAGCAGCCCGGACGCCGTGGAGAGCGCCGCGGCGAGCGCACCGGCCGCCACGAGACCGATCACGGGTGCCGGCAGGCCGGCGATCTCCGGGGCGGCGAGCACCAGGATGTCGTTGTTGATCGCCACGTCGGAGAAGTTCAGCACCGTGTCGGAGGCGACACCCTCGAACGAGCTGCCGTCGGCCTGCGTGATGAGCCCGACGCTGCTCCAGGTGTCGAACCACGACGGCATCGCCGAGAGCGGCTGGCCGTCGATGTCCTGGATGATGTTCAGCTTGCTGAAGGCCGCGACCGAGGGGGCCGTGGTGTAAAGCAGCGCGATGAAGAACAGTGCCCACAAAGCCGAGAACCGCGCGGCCCGCACGCTCTTGGCGGTGTAGAACCGCACGATCACGTGGGGCAGACCCGCGGTGCCGAACATGAGCGATGCGGTGATCAGCATCATGTTGAGCATGTTCGTCTGGCTGAACGCCTCGGTGTACTGGGCGATCCCGAGGTCGACCTGCAGCGCGTCGAGCTCGGCGAGGATCTCGCCGAAGCCGACCTGCGGCAGCGGGATGCCGGTGACCGAGGTCGAGATCGCGACCGCCGGGATCAGGTAGGCGATGATCAGGACGGTGTACTGCGTCACCTGGGTCCAGGTGATGCCCTTCATCCCGCCGAGGACGGCGTAGAAGAAGACGATGACCATGCCGATGATGACGCCGGTCGTCGTGTCGACGTTGAGGAAGCGCTGGAAGACCAGGCCGACGCCCGCCATCTGGCCGGCGACGTAGACGAAGCTGACGACGACTGCCGCGACGACCGCGACCATGCGGGCGGTCTCGGAGTACCGGTCGCCCACGAAGTCGGGGATCGTGTACTTGCCGAACTTGCGCAGGTACGGCGCCAACAGCAGCGCGAGGAGCACGTAGCCGCCGGTCCAGCCCATCAGGTAGACCGAGCCGCCGTACCCGTTGGTCGACAGCGCGATGATGCCGGCCATCGAGATGAACGACGCCGCGCTCATCCAGTCCGCCGCGATCGCGGCGCCGTTGGCCGGGGCCGGGATGCCACCGCCGGCGACGTAGAAGCCGGCGGTCGTGCTCACCCGGCTCGCGTAGGCGATGTAGATGTAGACCGAGAACGTGATGACCGCGAAGATGAGGGTCCAGACCTGGATCTCGCTCATGAGTGGTGCACCTCCTCCTCGTACTCGTCGATGCCGTACGAGGCGTCGAGCTTGTCCATGCGCCACACGTAGATCGCGATCAGCGCGACGAAGGTGATGATCGATCCCTGCTGCGCGAACCAGAAGCCCAGCGGGAAGCCGAGGATCTCGATCTTGTTCAACGCCTCGACGAAGAGGATCCCGGCACCGAAGGAGACCAGGGCCCAGACCGTCAGCAGCACCGCCATCAGCCTCAAGTTCTTGCGCCAGTACTCCCGGCGCTGTGACTCATCCATTGCGTCCGCCTCCTGAGGGCTGTTGCTGTTCCACGGGCCCCGGCGGCGCACACGCGCCGCACTGCCCTTGTCGGTGGAGCGGCAGGCAACCAGCGCGACCGCAGGGTGGTCAAGGGGTCTGTGTGACCCGGATCACGCGCGTCGATGAACGCGCAGGATCGCGCGGTCAGCGGTCGTCGAGCGGGTCCGGCGGCCCCGCCGCGAGGCCTCCGTACGCCTGACAGAGCCCCGTGGAGACCAACCGTTCGCCGTGGGGCTCCGACCGCTCGTCGTACGGGCGCCCCCGGAGGCTGTGCCCTGGGCCACACCGGCGTCGTACTGTCGTGCCATGGCCACGACCTCGTCTGCTCCCGCCACCGGGCGCACCCGCACCCGCCGTGCCCGCGTCCCCGGCCGCGGCCAGCTGCTCGGCGCCACGATCATGGTGCTCGTCGGGTCGTTCATGCCGTGGGTCTACACGGCGCTCGGCAGCGTCTCCGGCGCGCGCGGCGCCGGGTTGTGGACCTTCTATGCCGGGGTCCTCGGCCTGGCCGGCACCCTCATCCCGCACCGGCTCACCGCCGTCATCCACGCCACGATCCTCTCGGTCGCCTGCGTCGCCATCATCGCCTGGCAGGTGATCCACCTGCTCACCCAGATCGGGACCGAGGGCTGGGCCCCAGGCCCCGGCCTCGTGCTCGTCCTCGGCGGCGGCATCCTCGCCGGCGTCGCGGCCCGCAACCTGTGGCGCTCTCGGGGCTGACCCGCCCCGCTCGTTCGGCCCGCCGAGGGTGCTGCGGTATGGTTTCTCCCGCTCGGGCAGGTAGCTCAGTTGGTACGAGCGTCCGCCTGAAAAGTGGAAGGTCGGCGGTTCGACCCCGCCCCTGCCCACGAGCAAAGCAGGTCCCTGACCTGCACGAAGGCCCCCACCGGGTTCCGGTGGGGGCCTTCGGCTTTCGCGGCTGGTTGCAGTTGTGGTTGCAGTTGGGTCGCCGGCCATCCGTGTGCCGGGGTCAGGACGGAGGTCGATCTAATGCACAACGGTTGAGTAGCGAACGTGCCATGACGATGCACTGGATCTGGTTGGCGCCTTCGCAGATCCGGGTGATCTTGGCGTCCGCCCTCCTCCGCTCGACCGGGAAGTCCTGGATGTAGTCGTAGCCGCCGAGCAACTGCACCGCATCGGTGATGATCTCCATGGCCACGTCGGAGGCGTAGCACTTGGCGGCGGCGCCGAAGAAGCCGAGGGGAGCCTGACTACGCACCGGGGCCAATCCAACAGGCGCGTCCGGATGACTCCTCGCCGTCTTGCTCCTCCCCAGTGACACATTCGTTGTGTCACAGACAGTTTGGCTCGCGTGTGCCATTCAGCCGACCTGTCGGGCGAAACCGTCGAGCAACAGGTCGAGCGTGAACTCGAACTCCTCCTGACTGTCGCACCAACCGAGCACGTCGCCCTCCTTGTCGTGGATCTCAGACGCCATCATCGCGGTGACGTGGGGGACCATCTCGGCCATCTGCGCTAACTCGGCGCCATCCATCTCGCGGGCGTCCCCGCCAACCGCCGCCGGCGTGAAAACCTCCTGCACGAACCCAAGCGGCATGCTGCCGAAGCTGTGCAGTGCGCGGTGCGCGAGGTGGTAGGAGAACCCGCCCTCGACCATGGTCGCCAGCAATGCCTCGTAGATGGCGTAGACACCCACCGAGACCGTCGTTCGAGTGTTGAGCAAACCCGGCGCCCAGGGGTGACGCAGCATCACCGTGCGCGCTGTTAGGAAACGTCGGTGAAGCGTCTGTCGCCAGGCCCGCACCAACCCGAAGTCCGTCACGATCGCCTCCTCGAGGACGAACTCCTTCTCGCCATCGGGAGTGTCGAAGTGCCGGGTCTCCTTCGGCGGCGAGGCCACCGCCACACCCCCTGCATCGTCATAACCCCACGGCAGACCGCCCTCCGCAACCTGCGTGCCCCCACCCGTCGCGGTGAAGAACGCCGGGAGCTGGGGGCTCGGGGCGGCGGTCTTCGACGTGCACGGTGAGCCCCGCTGGGCACTGAGCATCACGGGGGTGGAGGGGCGGCTCGCCCCGCCTCGACAGCAACAGCTCGGCCAGCGACTCCTGGCGGCCGCCCACGCACTCACCACGAAGATCTCCGCCCGCCCTGCCCCACGCTGAATATCGAGGCTCCGGCTCCGGCTCCGGCCGCGGCCCGGGACGCGGGGCCGGACCCTCTCGACCCTCTCGATCAGCCGGAGGCCGCCGCCGACCCCGCGCGCACCGACTGCCTCGGGCCGGAGCCCTCGGTCAGGACGAAGCTGGGGTACTCCTGGTCGATCTCCTCCTGCAGGCGACGTCGGTAGCGAGGCGCGCCGCCGAGGTAGACCATCACGCGCGGCTTGTCGTCGCGGTCCAGGTTGATGTTGTGGCCGTTGAACCAGGACTGGGTCTGGGACAGGAGCAGCTTGGCGTTCACCTCGCGCACGTGCTCCACCCACGCGACCTCCGCCTCGCGCCGCCCCTCGAAGCGGGCGATCCCGTGGCTCTCGATATGGCGCGCGGTCTCGGTCATCCAGTTGACGACGTCCTCAATGCCGCGCGGGAAGTTGGCGGTCGCCGAGCCGGATTGCGGACCCACCAGGATGAACATGTTCGGGAAGTCCGAGACCTGGACGCCGAGACAGGTCTCGGGGCCGTCCTCCCAGCGGTCCTTGAGGTGCTCGCCCTCGCCGTTGACGATCTCGATCCGGTCGAACGCCCCTGTAACCGCATCGAATCCGGTGGCGTAGACGATGGCGTCGAGCTCGAGGTCACGCACCTTGCCGCCGCCGAGGTCAAGCCTCACGCCGGCCTCGGTGACCTCCTGGATGGGGTGGGCCATGAGGTCCACGAGCTCGACGTTGTCCTGATTGAAGGCCTCGTAGAAGCCCGACTCCCCCGCCACCCGCTTCGTCCCGAAGCCATGGTCCTTTGGGATGAGCAGGTCGGCGACCCTCTGGTCCTTGACGCGCTGTCGGATCTTCTCGGCGACGAACTCGGAGAGCTCCTTGTTCGGCCCCGGCTCCATGATGGTGTCGCGGTAGTTGCCCATGTAGAGGCCCGCGCCCTGACCGTTGTAGAGCTCCTCCCAGTGGCGCAGGCGCTCCTCCCGCGTCACGTCGGTCGACAGCGTGCGGTCAGGCCGGTGGATAAAGCCGGCGGGGGTCTCCCGGCACCAGGCGAAGATCTCGTCGTACGAGGCGCGGAGCCGGGCCATCTCCTCCTCCGAGATGGGTCCGTTGCCCAGCGGCGTGCACCAGTTGGCGTCGCGCTGTAGGACGTAGAGCTCGGAGACCTTGTCGGCCACGTCGGTGATCACCTGGACGCCACTCGCGCCGGTCCCGATCACCGCAATGCGCTTGCCGGTGACGTCGTAGTCCTCCGGCCAGTCGAAGGTGTGGGTCTCCAGCCCGCCAAAGGAGCCGCGTCCTGCCACCCGCGGGTAGGTCGGGACCGAGAGCAGGCCCATTGCGTAGAGCACGAACCTCGCGCGGATCTGCGAGCCGTCCTCGAACGAGACGGTCCAGCGCCAGTCGGCCTCGGACCACTCCGCGCGCACGACCCGGGCGTCGAACGTGATGTGGGGCCGCAGGTCGAACCGGTCTGCGACATGTTCGAGGTAGGACAACGTCTCCGGCTGCGCCGAGAACTTCTCCTGCCAGTCCCACTCCGCCAGCAGCTCCGGGGAAAAGGAGTACTGGTACGTGTAGGACTCCGAGTCGAACCGGCAGCCGGGGTAGCGGTTCTTGAACCAGGTGCCGCCCAGGCCCGAGTTGGCGTCGACCACGCGCACGTCCGCGCCGATCTCGAGCAGCTGGTGCAGCTGATAGAGGCCGCACATCCCCGCGCCGATGATCAGGTAATCGACATCGGAGGCGCCGGCCCCGTCCACCTTCGTTGTCATCTCTCTCCAATCTAATCAATCAAGCGCTTGCTGCACTTTCGAGAAGGTTATCCCACGCTTCGGCGAATCGAAAGTCGCGATAACCCTGTCCTGCTGAGGACAACGGGGTTCAGAGGCCGACTATCTCGGCGTATCGACGCATGTCGCGCTCGTAATGCTCGTCCCCGATGCGGGGTGATACCACAACCTCGTCGATGCCCAAGCGGAAAGCTTCGTCGATGTAGGCCCGGTCGTCCTCCCAGTCCTTCTCGGTCATCCCCTTGCTCCGGCGCCCGACCTTGAGGGAGAGCTCGGACATGTCCCGCCCGGCGGCCTCCATCGCCTCATCGAGTTGCTCGACGAAGACACGGATGTCCTCGGGCGTGCGGCTGTATCCCGCCCATCCGTCGCCGTACTTCACGATCCGTCGCAGCGTGGACGACGAGTTGCCGCCGACGATGATCGGCAGGCGCTCCTGCGCGGGCTTCGGGAAGCAGTAGAGCGGCTCGAAGGTGACGAACTCACCGCGGTACTCGCTCAGTTCCTTGGGAGACCAGAGCTCGCGCATGGCGGCCAGGTAGTCGTTCATCCGCGCCCCCCGGCGCTCGAACGGGACGTCGAGGGCCTCGTACTCCTCCTCCGACCACCCCACGCCAACGCCGAACTCGAACCTTCCTCCGCTGAGCTGGTCGAGGCTCGCCACCTGGCGCGCCGTCACGATCGGGTTCCGCTGGGGCACGACGAACACGTAGGTCCCGATTCGCAGCGTGTTGGTGCTCGCGGCGATTGCGGTCGCCAACACCAGAGGGTCGTGCACCCCGAGCGTGCGGTTCACCTCCGCGGCGCCACCGGACTCGTACGGGTACTTCGAGCGGTAGGTCGGGAAGAACACCACGTGCTCGGGCAGCCAGACCGAGTGGTACCCAATCTCCTCGATCAGCTGCGCGGCGTCGTTGGGCCAGCTCCCCGAGCGCGCCCCGGCCCCGGTGAACATCTCACTGATTCCCAGTTTCCTCATGCCGGGGCTCCTTCCCTCTCGCCCTTCGCCTGCGGAGCGACCTGCTCCTTCAGGACGTGCTTCATGACCTTCATGCTCGCGTTGCGCGGCAGCTCGTCGACGAAGTAGACGTGGACCGGCTTCTTGTAGCCGGCCAGCTGCGTGCGGGCGAACTCCCGGACCGCCTCCTCGGTGAGGTCGGCGCCGGGCTTGCGGACGATCGCGGCGGAGACAGCCTCGCCCCACCGTTGGTCGGCGAGCCCGAAGACCGCGGCGTCGGCCACCTCGTCCATCATGAGCAGCACGCGCTCGACCTCCGCGGGGTAGACGTTGGCACCACCGCTGATGATCAGGTCCTGTGCCCGGCCGGTGAGGTAGAAGTAGCCCGCCTCGTCCCGGTAGCCGAGGTCCCCGGTGAAGTACTCCCCGTCACGCAACGCGGCTGCCGTCTTCTGCGGCTGGCCGTGGTACCCGGCGAACATCGTGTCGGCCTCGATGACCAGCTCGCCGACCTCGCCGTCGGGCAGGGTGCGGCCGTCGGGGTCGACGACCCGGACCGACGACGTGTAGAGCGGACGGCCCACGGAGGCGAAGATGTCGCGTGCCTCGCCTTGGCCGCTCCAGTCGCTACGGTTGGTGATCGTGATAGGCCCGACTACCTCGGTCATTCCCCAGGTCTCGACGAGCCGGTCTCCGATGACGTCGACCAACCGGCGGGCCAGCTCAGGTGGCAACGGTCCGCCCGAGTGCAGCACGGACTGCAGCGTCTTCAGAGCAGCCGGGTGGGCCTCGAGCGCGGCCAGCAGGCCCGAGATCAGGGGAGTCAGGCCGAGGGTGAATGTCGCCTTCTTCTCGACCATGTGCCGGCCCCACTCCTCGGGACTCGCACCGGCGATGAAGGCGACGGTGCCCCCGGTGTAGAAGTGCGGGAAGATCACGCCCCACAGCCCAGAGACAAA
This sequence comes from Nocardioides sp., assembly GCA_030698375.1. GTDB lineage: Bacteria > Actinomycetota > Actinomycetes > Propionibacteriales > Nocardioidaceae > Nocardioides_A. The sequence continues at coordinate 7,715 of JAUYLL010000106.1, forward strand.
CGACCAACCGCCCGGGAACGCGGCATGCCCCTGCAGTGGCAGCCGGTACGCCGAAGGCACTAGCTTGATGCAGGTCACGACCGCGCGGTGGCTGACCAGGACCCCCTTGGGGAACCCGGTCGTGCCGCTTGTGTAGCCGATCAGTGCAATGTCCTCAAGCGTCCGGTCGAGAGGCAGCGGGGTCGCATCGGCGGCGTCGAGCGCCTCGGCGTACCCGGTGGCGCCGGCCGGGGGGTCGCTGTCAACCGCCAGCCACGCCGCCATCCCCGCGCTCCGGGTCAACTGCGCGGCCACCCCGCTCGCACCATCGGTGTGGATGAGTCCCGCAGCGCCCGAGTCCCCAAGCACGTAGTCGACCTCCGCGGCGGTCAGGCGGTCGTTGACGTGGACCGCGGTGTAGCCGCCGAGGGCGAGGCCGACGTAGATCTCCAGGGACTCGACACGAACGCCAAGCATCGCGGCGACCGAGGTGCCGGGCTGCAGGCCACGGTCACGCAGTGCGTGGGCGAGGCGCCAGCCGTTCTCGACCACCTGCGCGAAGGTGCGCTGCTCTGCTCCGACGGTAATCGCTGTGTTGCCGGCGAAGCGCCTGCCAGCCTTGCGGAAGACCTCTCCGAGCGTCTCGTGGGTCATGCGTGCTCCTCCAGGTCGTAGAGACGAACTGCGTTGCTCCCCAGGAAGAGGTCGAGCTCCTCCTGGCTAAGGACCGGCGCGTCGCCGGCATACGGCACTGCGAGGTCGTGCACCATCCCGACCCAGCGCTCGAGCTCCGTTCCGTCCGTGTCTTCCCGGGGGCCGCGGATGATGTCGGACCCGAAGATCAGGCGATGGGCACCGATCTGGTTGCGCATCCGGCGCACCCGCCGGCGGAACTCCGGGTAGTCCTCGGCGGCGCAGCGTTGCCAGAGGGACAGCTCGAGGTAGGTGTGCTGCCACCCCGTGGCGCAGTCGAGGGCCTCGGCCCACCATGCCTCGAGGCCGGCGTGGGCGAGGACAAGACGCAGCCGCGGGTACCGCGCTAGCAGGCTCGCGACCCGGGACGGCCGGCAGCGCTCGACCTGGAGCGGGTCACCGCCGAGGGGGCTCGAGTGCATCACCACCGGGGTCCCGCGCTCCTGCAGGTCCTCGAAGAGCCACGCGTACGCCGGGTCCTCGAGGTCCCAACCTGCGGCGGGGTAGAGCTTGAAGCCCTTGCAGAACCGGAGCACCCGTGCCGCCGCGTACAGCTCGCGGGCGTCCTCGTGTCGAGGGTCGAGACCGGCGCAGAAGTAGAGCCGGCCCGGGTTCGCCACGGCGAGGGACTCGTAGCGGGCGTTGAGCTCGCCGATCGGCAGGTGCGTGCCGGCGGGCGCCCCGACGATCGTCCAGTCCACGACTGGGACGAGTCCCGCCGCCACCCCCGCCCGGTCGAAGGCCGCCAGCGTGAGGGCGGCGTCCGGGTCGCTCTGGCCGACTGCGACGTGGCCCAGGATGGTCTCTGGGTCGCGCTCCGGTAGGCGGCGTCCGGCTCCCTGACGCGCCCAGGCCCGACGTAGGCCCTCCGGCAGCCAACTGGCGTCCCAGACGTGCATGTGCGCGTCGATCACGGGACCCGACACGTCAGTCCCGCCCCAGGACGTGCACGGTCGAGGCGGCGGTCAGCCACTCGATGACCCCGCCACCGATCTGGACGACCGCCCGCCGACGCGACCCGGGGAGCTGCAGCTCACCGGCCTCGCCGCGGAGCTGGGCCACTACGTCGTGCACCTGCGCGAGCCCGCTCGCGCCGAGGGCGTGACCACGGCCGACGAGGCCGCCGGAGCGGTTGACCGGCAAGCGACCGTCGGCCTCGGTGACCCCCTGCTCGATCCAGCGCTGCTCGTCCCCTGGGGCGCACAGCCCAACGTCGGTCCACGCCATCAGCTCGTAGGCCACCGACGCGTCGTGCACCTCCGCCAGGTCCATGTCGGTGGGCCCCAGACCGGACTGCTCGAACGCGGCGCGCGCCGACGCCTCCACGGCGTTCGGGGCCCCCTCGGCGTCCTTCGGCGGACGGGTGCGCATCTGCGAGGCGAGGATGCGGACCGACCGCGTGGCTGCCACGGCCTCGGGACGGCTGGTGACAACCACGGCCGCGGCGCCGTCGCTCACCGGCGAGCTCATCAGGACCGTCAGGGGCGGAACCACGGTCCGAGCCGCCAGGACGTCGGCGGGCGTGGCGCCGAACCGGCGGTGGGCATACGGGTTCGACCGGGCGCTCTGCAGCGACCGCGAGGCAATCCGCGCGAGGCCCTCGAGCGTCACGCCGCGCCGGTCGAATAGCTCACCGGCCAGTGCCGCCTGGCGGTCGACGAAGGGGCTGCGGTCCGTGCCCGCGCCCTCCGCGGTGCGGAACGACTCCTCGACGTCCGCCCCGGCGGCGTACGCGCTGAACATGCGCTGCCGGTCCTCGTGGTTGGCCTTCTCGACGCCCAGGGCGAGCACCGTGTCGTACATGCCGGAGGCCACTGCCATCCATGCCAGGTGGAGGGCGTTGCCGCCCGACGCACACGCGTTCTCCACGTTGTGGATGGGGATGCCCGCGAGGCCGAGCGGGTAGCCAACGACCTCCCCGCGGATGCACTCCTGGCCGGTGATGAGGCCGGCCAGCGCGTTCGAGAAGAACATCGCCTGGATGTCAGGCACGCCGACCTGGGCGTCGGCCAGCGCGGCGTCGACGGCCACCCGGGCGAGGTCCTTCATCGAGCGGTCCAGGAACTTGCCGAAGGGGCTCATCCCCACCCCGCTGACGACAACTGATCCGTTCATCGTGCGATCCCTTCCTCCGACGACGGCCGAGGCGGCGACGGCCAGGCCGCGCTCACCCCTCCGTCGACCAACAAGCTCTGACCGGTGACGTAGCCGGCGTCGTCGCTCGCGAGGAACGCCACGGCACCGGCCACCTCCTCGGGCGTGCCCTCGCGGCACATGGGCACGACGCTGCCCCGCGCCCCTCCCGCATCGCCGAACTCGCGACGCACCAGCGCGGAGTCGATGTTGCCGAGCACCACCGCGTTGGACCGCAGGCCCCGGTCGGCGTAGCGCGCGGCGACGTGCCGCATGACACCAAGCTGGGCTGCCTTCGTCGCCTCGTAGGACAGCGAGCGACGGCTGCTGAAGACACCGGCGGTCGAGCCCACGAAGACGAACGCCCCGCGACCCCTGCACGTCATCCCCTCCAGCGCGGCCTGGGCGGTCAGCCAGTGTGAGCGGACGTTGACCGCGTCGGCGAGTTCCCAGTCCTCCAGGCTCTGCACCTTCAGCGGCTGCCGCCCGGAGATGCCGACGTTGCAGACGACCACGTCGAGCCTGCCGTCGCCGAACTCCTCGGCCTGCGCGACCGCGGCCGCGCACTGCTCCGGGTCGGCGGCGTCGACGGCGACCGCCAGCCCCGGCGTCTGCAGGTGCTCGACAGTCAGCCGGGCACGGTCCAGGTCCTTGTCGCCCACTACGACGTGGGCACCCTCTGCCGCCAGCCGGAGCGCGATCGCCCGGCCGTTGCCCATGGGGAGAGCCTCGCCGGGCCGGGCCGGCCCGTCGCTGCCGCCACCCAGGACGTAGGCGACCCTGCCCTCGAACCGGCGCACCTCAGTAGCTCCGCGGAAGGCCCAGCACCTGCTGGGCGATGAAGTTGAGGGACATCTCCTGGCTGATCGGAGCGAGCCGCATGATGCGGGCCTCCCGCCAGTAGCGCTCGACGTGGTACTCCTCGGCGTAACCCAGGCCGCCGTGGGACTGCACGGCTCGGTCCGCGGCGTCGTACCCGGCCTCGGCGGCGAGGTACTTCGCGATGTTCGCCTCCGCGCCGCACGACTGCCCTGCGTCGTACTTCGCCGCCGCGATCAGCGTCATCTCCCACGCCGCCTCGAGCCGCGCGTAAGCATCGGCCAGCGGGTGGCTGATCGCCTGGTTGCTGCCGATGGCGCGGTCGAAGACGGTGCGCACCTTGGCGTACGCCGTCGCCCGGCGCAGCGCCGCCTGCCCGATGCCCACCGCCTCCGCGGCGATCAGGACGCGCTCGGGGTTCAGCCCGGAGAGGATGTGCTTGAACCCCATCCCCTCCTCGCCGATCAGACGCCATCCCTCGACGGGCAGGTCGTCGTAGAACGTCTCGCACGTCGCGACTGCGTTCCGGCCGGCCTTGGGGATAGGGCGGATGTCGACGTGGGCGGGGTCGAGGTCAATGAGGAAGAGGCTGAGGCCCTCGAACCGCCGGTTCGGGTCGTCGGGCGACGGCGAGGTCCGCGCGAGCATCAGCGCCACCGAGGACTCCAGTGCCTTGCTCGTCCAGATCTTCTGGCCGCTGATTCGCCAGCCGTCACCGTCCCGCACCGCGCGGGTCTTGATCCGGGAGGTGTCGGTGCCAGCGTCTGGCTCGGTGACGGCGAACGCGACGTGCAGCTCTCCGGCGGCCGCCGGCGGGAGGAAGGTCTCCTTGAGCCGGGTGTTGCCGTACTTGATCACCGGCTGGAGCCCGAAGACGTTCATGTGCAGGGCCGTACAGCCGTTCATCGCCGCACCCGACGCCGCCACCTCCCGCAGCAGGATCGCCGCCTCGGTCACGCCGCGGCCACCCCCGCCGTACTCCTCGGGGACGGCGATCCCCACCCAGCCGTCCTTGGCCATCGCAGTGAAGAACTCCCACGGGAACCGGTGTTCGCGGTCGCACGCCAGCCAGTAGTCGTCGTCGAAGTCGACCAGCCGCTCGCGGATCGCCCTCGCGATCAGCTCGTGGTCCGGGTCTCGCAGCTCAGGCACAAGTTCTCCTCTGGTCACACACTGGGTCGAGCAATTGCTTGCTTTTCTCGCGGCACACTGCCGGCGCGCGGGCCTCAGCGACCCAGCAGGTCGGTGAGCATCTCCAGCTCCTGGCGGAAGTCAGTGACCACGACGGCAGCCGACGCGTCGTTGATGTCGGTCCATGCGTCGCGCACCTGCTCGGCGGTGAGGTCGCGGGAGAAGAACCCCGGCGTCTGGGCCACCATCACGCGCGCCACCCGGCCGCCCCCCACGTTGTAGACCTCGCCGGCGCTCTCGCACTCCTCCGCGCCCAGCCAGAGCACCAGGGGCGCGACCAGGGAGGGGTCCAGGCTTTCGGCAAGATCGCCCAGCAGGTTCTCGGTCATTCGGGTGCGGGCTCCGGGCTCGATGGCGTTGACGAGGATCCCGCCCCGGGCACCCTCGATCGCCAGCGTCTTGGTGATACCGACGATCCCGGCCTTGGCCGCTGCGTAGTTCGCCTGACCGAAGTTGCCGAACAGACCGGCGGCCGAGGTGGTGTTGACGATGCGCCCGTACCCCTGCTCGCTCATCACCGGCCACGCGGCCTTCGACATCCAGAAGGTGCCGCCAACGTGCACGCGGAGCACGGCGTCGTACTCCTCCTGAGACATCTTCGAGAAGGACCTGTCCCGCAGGATTCCAGCGTTGTTGACCAGGACGTCGAGACGGCCGTAGGCCTCGGTCGCGGTCGCGACGACCCGGGCCGCTCCCTCCTGGGTGCTGACGTCGGTTCCGTCGACGATCGCCGTCCCGCCAGCTTCCCGGATGGTGGCGACCACTTCGTCTGCAGGCGAGTCGTCGGCGCTCCCGACGTCGTTGACGACCACCTGCGCGCCCCGCGCGGCCAGCAGCAGGGCGTGCTCGCGCCCGAGCCCGCGACCGGCTCCGGTCACGATCGCCACGCGGCCGTCCATCCTAATCTCACTCATGGAACTCCTTCGTTGGCCGGAGCACCGGCCGGGTTGATGGCTGTCAGCCGAAGAGGGCCGACATCACTTCGGCGCGGTCGCGGACCTCGTCGGGTGCACCGGAGGCCACAATCTGGCCGCGCTGCATCACGTAGACGCGGTCGCTCACGGCCAGTGCGAGCTCGGCGTTCTGCTCGACGAGCAGGATCGTCGCGTCCGTCTCGTGGAGGCGGGCGATCGTCTCGAACATCACGTCGACGATCGACGGCGCCAGACCCATCGACGGCTCGTCCAGCAGCAGGACCTCGGGGTCGGTCATCAGCGCTCGCCCGAACGCAAGCATCTGCTGCTCGCCGCCACTCATGAGGGCGGCGAGCTGGCGCCGCCGCTCCGCCAGCCGCGGGAACAGCTCGAACACCTGGTCCCGGAGCTCGCGCAGGCGAACCTTGTCGCTGCGGTTGCTATAGGCAGCCAGGTCGAGGTTCTCCTCAACCGTCAGCGGAGGGGCGATGCGCCGCCCCTCGGGCACCAGCGCGACGCCGGCGCGCACCACCTTGTGGCACGTCCATCCGGTGATGTCTCGGCCTCCCACAGTGACGCTGCCGCCCGAGGGACGGTGCAGTCCGGCGATGCTGTTCAGCGTCGTCGTCTTGCCGGCACCGTTGGAACCGATCAGTGCGACCAGAGATCCCTTGTGGACCTCCAGGTCGACCTCACGAACCGCCTGGACCGCGCCGTGCGCGGCGGAGAGTCGCGATACGCGCAGCATCGGAGCGTTTTCCAAAGTAGGCCTCCTTCACGTCGTCTTGTTCCAGGCACCAGCTCGGCGCCCCCTGCGCGAGCATCGCGCCGGAGTTCATCACGGACACCGACTCGCAGAACTCCTCCACGAGTCGCATGTTGTGCTCGATGAGGATCAGCGTCAGACCGCTGCCTCGCAGCTCCAGAAGGAGCTCGCCGATCTCGTGTGACTCGGCATCGTTCATCCCCGCGGTCGGCTCGTCGAGGAGCAGCACCCGCGGCTCGGTGGCCAGAGCGCGCGCGATCTCGACACGCCGTTGGTCGCCGTACGACAGGGTCTCGGCGAGGGCGTCGGGCTCCGCGCGCACCCCGACCTGCCGCAACAGGTCGGTCGCACGGTCGCGTACCTCGCGACGCTCGCGCCGCTCGCTGGGACTAAAGAAGATCGCCCCCGGGATAGTCGAGGATCGCTTCAGGTAGGCGCCCGCGGCGACCGTCTCCAGGACGGTCATCCCGGCGAAGAGACGGATGTTCTGGTAGGTCCGCGCCACGCCATGGCGCGCGATCTGATGGGGGGACAGACCGGTGACCTCGTCGCCGAACACCGAGATCGACCCCTTGTCGGGCTGGATGAACCCGCTCACCATGTTCAGGACGGTGGTCTTGCCGGCGCCGTTGGGGCCGAGGATCCCGTGGATGCGGCGGGTCGGGACCTGGATAGTCACTTCCGAAACGGCCTTCAGGCCGCCGAAGGACTTGGTCAGGTCGACGATGGAGACCGCCGAGGGTGCGCCCGCGTCGGGGACGACCCCCGCATCCGGCGCGGAGCGCGTGGGCGAGCTCATGCCGTGACCTCCTGCGGAGCGGTGGGGCGCGCCGAGTCGTCGCCCGCACGGGGTGGGTCCTGACGTGATCGTGCGCGCAGCAGCCGCACCCTGCGGAGGTCGACGAGGCCGCGAGGCACGAAGATGATGATGACGACGAGCAGCACGCCGGTCACCACCCGGTCGTACTCACCCATCACGTCCTTGAGCAACTCGGGGAGGATCGTGAAGACGATCGCCCCCACGATCGGCCCCGCCCAGTGGAACGCGCCTCCGAGGACGACGGCCGCGAGGGTGACGAACCCGAGGTGGGTGTAGAAGGTGTCCGGGCCTATGTACTGCAGGAAGCTGGCCTGCATGACACCCGCCGCGCCACCGAAGGCTCCCGAGATCACGAACCCGACGAGCTGGATCCGGCGGGGGGAGATGCCCAGGGTCTGGGCCACTGCGGCGTCCTCCCGCACCGCATCGGCTGCCATCCCGAAGCGGGACTTGGCCAACCGCGCGAGCACGTAGCCGGCCACCACCAGGCACCCGATGAGCCACAGCCACGTGCCGAGCTCGCCCGGCACGAGGGTGCCGGCCGCACCCCCGGTCAACTCGGTGAGGTTGACGACCAGGACCCGGCCGATGAGCACCATGGCAATGGTGGCCATCGCTAGGTAGTGACTGTCCAGGCGGATCACCAGCGCCGCGGTGAGCGCCCCTAGCGCGGCGCCGAGAACAACGCCGAGCACCAGGCCGAGGAAGGGTGAGAGCCCCACGGTTCCGGCCAGGTAGCCGAAGGTGAACGCGCCGACCGCTCCGAAGAAGATCGGGGCGAGGCTGAGGACGCCTGTCCACAAAGTGGCGTAGATGCTGAGCGCGAACAGCGCGTTGACGCCGGCGAACTGGAGCGTGGTGATCCAAGCGGTAGTGCTCATGGAGACCCTTTCAGTCAGGCACGGACGAGCTGGCGCTCGCCGAAGATGCCCTGGGGGCGGACGACAAGCACGAACAGAAGGACGCCGAAGGTGATGGCGTCCCGGAAGCCCGAGGAGATGTACTGCGAGCTGAGCACCTCGAGCACGCCGATCGCGACGCCCACCGCGGCGGCGCCCCGGATGTCGCCGTACCCGCCGACGACCACGGCCGCGAAACCCTTCAGCAGCAGCGCCTCGCCGAGGCCGAACGACACGTTGTTGTCGGAGAAGGCGGCGAGCACGCCGGCGAGTCCGGCGATCGCCGCGGCTAGGAAGGCGACCGCGAGCAGCGTCCGCCGCGCGTCCACGCCGACGATCGTGGCCGAGCGGGGGTCGACGGAGACCGCGCGTACGGCCGAGCCGAACCGCGAGCGGTTGAGCAGCAGGTGCACCACGGTGACCACGATGACTAGGGCAGCGATGCTCATGAGGTGGGCCGGCAGCACAATCAGCCCGCCGATCTGAATCGGCGTGGCGGGCACGGCCGCGACAGGGTAGCTCTTCGTCGTCGGACCCGCGAACGCCTCCGCCATGCTTAGCAGCACGATCCAGATGCCAATGCTGGCGATGATCGGCGCGAACATCCCGGCGTTCCGCTTCCGGAGCGGCGCGAAAGCCAGCACGTCGGAGAGGACGCCGAGCAGGCCGGCGAAGGCGATGCCGACGAGCGCGGCTATCCAGAAGTCGACCCCTCGCTCGGCGACCAGCCAGTAGGAGGACAATGCTCCCCAGGTGGCGAAGGTGCCGTGGGCGACGTTCAGGATGCCCATGCGCGCCAGGATCAGCGCGAATCCGATGGCGAACAACGCATAGACCGAGCCCAGCGCGATCCCGTTGACGAGCTGCTGCGCCAAGAGCTCCACAGGCACTCCCTCTCGATGAAGCGGACGGATGCGATGCTCAATCAAGCGCTCGCTTTATCCATCGTAAGCCACGTCACAGCCGCCCTGTCAACACTCAATCAAGCACTTGCTTAACTCAGTTGGAACGTCTACCGTGCGAGATCTCCGCGCGGCTCCAGGTGGTCCGCGGGCCGGATCCTGGAGGTGTGGTGCCTTTTCCCCCGACGATCAGCGCAGACGAGGCGCTCCGCCGACTGCCCCCCGCCAGCCGCGTGGTCGCGGCACCCGGGTGCGGCACGCCCGAGACACTGCTCGGGGCGCTGGGACGCATCGCGGAGGAGCTCGGCTCCCCCGTGCTGTACTCCGGGCTGCAGCTCGGCGCCTACCCGTTCCTCGACGCGGCCGCCGCTGGCCACCTACACCACCGCACCTGGCACCCCTACGGCCCGGCACGCGCGGCCATGCGGGGCGGCTCCGTCGCGTACGTCCCCGCGCGCGCCTCCGCCGTACCGGCACTGTTGGATGACTGGGGCACCACGGCTGCCCTCGTCCGGGTCTCGCCACCGGACCGCAACGGGTGGTGCAGCCTGGGCCCCTCGTCCAGCTACGTCCAGCACGCCGTGGTCCGCGCCACACACGTGATCGCCGAGGTGGCGGCCGACGTGCCCCGCACAGTGGGCGACACCGGGGTGCACGTCTCGCAGATCACCCATCTCGTCGAGCCCGAGCACGGCATGTGCACCTTCCCGTCCGCGCAGCGCGACAAGGTCAGCGACCGAGTCGCCGAGCACGTGCTCGCGCTGCTCCCGGACGCACCGACCCTCCAGCTTGGGATCGGGGCCGTCCCCGAGGCGCTGACCGCGTTCCTGCTCGAGAGCGACCTTCGGGGGGTGCGGTTCGTCGGAATGGCCAACGACGCGATGGTGCCACTCTTCGAGGCCGGTGTGGTCCCCTGGAGCACCGATCCCCGCCCCGCGGTCCTGGCAGCGGAGCTGATGGGTACGGCGACCCTCATGGAGTTCGCCGACGCGAACCCTGCGATCGTGCTGCGCCAGAGCCAAATCTCGCACGCCCCGCGGTCCCTGGCGACCATCCCCCGCCTGGTCGCGATCAACTCTGCCATCGAGGTGGACCTCGCCGGCCAGGTGAGTGCAGAGATGGTCGGCGACCGGCAGGTCTCCGGCATTGGTGGCAGTGCCGACTTCGTGGAGGCGGCCTTCGGCTCCGACGGCGGCCTCTCGATAGTGGCCCTGCCGTCCACCACCCCCGACGGCAACCGCAGCCGGATCGTGCGCGAGCTCGGCTCCCCCCTGGTCTCGCTGCCCCGGCACACCCCCGACGCCGTCGTAACCGAGCACGGCGTCGCCTGGCTTCGCGGCCGCACCGTCGCGGAGCGCGCGGCGGCGGTGGCGCGCGTCGCCCACCCCGACCACCGCGCGCACCTGAGCGCGGCGAACACCGACACGCAGGAGACCCCGTGACGATTCACACCCGCCGTGGCCGCTACTACGAGGAGATGATCACCGGTGACATCTTCCGCCACGAGCCCGGCCGCACAATCACCGAAGCCGACAACGTCCAGTTCTGCTCGATGACGCTCAACACCCAGACCCTGCACCTGGACGCCGTGAAGTCGGCCGAGAGCGAGTTCGGGCAGCGCCTGGTCAACAGCCTCCTGACGCTCGGGATCGTGTGCAGCATCGGCGTGCCGGACCTGACCCAGAAGACGACGATCGCCAACCTGGGCTTCGAAAAGATCACGTTCCCCGCGCCCGTCTTCATCGGCGACACGCTCTACTGCGAGACCGAGATCGGCCCGAAGCGTCCCTCGGCCAGCCGTCCGGGTCAGGGCATCGTCACGCTCGAGCACCGGGGCTTGAACCAGGACGGCGCCCTGGTCTGCCGAGCCGTCCGCAACGCCCTCGTCCGCTTCCTCCCCGAGGACGAGAAGACCCCATGACCGCGTCGCCGTCGTACGCGGAGCTCTCGATCCAGGTGCGCCCGGAGGGCCTGCGGGAGATCGAGTCGCTGGCCGCGACCTACCACCGCCTCTGCGATGGCGGCTGGGGGACGGCGCCAGCCGCGCGGACGTCGACGGACTAGCCCGGCTTTGGGTCCCGGACGGGACCTACAGCATCAACTCACATCGTCCTCCCTGCACCGGGCACGACGAGATCCGGAAGCAGTCCCTGCGCCTGCGATCGTCCATGCCCTGGATCCTCCACACGCTCACCAACACCGAGATCTTCGTCGACGGCGACGTCGACGGCACCCGGACTCTTCAAAGGCATCCTTTTCTGCCGCCGCGGCGGTGGCGCACACGTGGTGGTCGGCGTCTACACCGGCCGCTTCCGGCGCATGCCTCAGGGCTGGCGGTTCGTGTCGTGGGTCGCCGACCTGGCCCACGGCTCGGCCCTGAGCACCGACGAGGCCGCCTCGTGAGCCTCCCCACCGGTCGATGGGGTGCCTGGTCGACCGGCCTGCGGCTGCGCGAGGAGAGACGGAGGCCCGCGAGGCGGCGACAGTCCTCGAGGAGCTGGGCCTCTCGGCGCTCTGGACCGCCGGCGGCACCGGGGACCCTTCGACCGGGTCGAGGCACTGCTGGAGGCCTACCGCGTCCGCTTCCTCCTCGGCCTCGGCGTCAGCCACCAGCAGCTGGTCGACCGCAGGGACCCCGGGAGGTACGCACGACCCCTGGCGCGGATGCGCGAGTACCTGGCCGAGCTCGCCGGGCACGAGGCGCCTCGGCACCGGGCGGGGTGCACGGGTGCTGGCGGCCCTCGGCTCCCGGATGTTCGACCTCGCACGCGACCACGCTGCGGGCGCCCACCCATACCTGACCAGCCGGCCCCCACCCGGACCGCACGGGCCGCGCTGGCCGACGCATTCCTCGCCCCGACCCAGATCGCCCTGCTGGTCCCGGAGGCGGCGCGAGCGACCGCACGCCGCTCCTCGCGCCGCACCTCGCCCAATCGAACTACCGTGCCACCTGGCTGCGGCAAGGCTTCGTCGAGGACGACCTCGCCGACCGCGGCTCCGACCGCCTCGTCGACGCGCTCGTCCCCTAGACGACCCGGCCCCCGAGTGGCGCGCATGCTCGGTGCGCAGCTCGAGGCTGGCGCGGACCGCGTCTGAATCCAGCTGCTCGACCCCCGGGGAGGCTGGGCCGATCACTCCCTCTCGCTCGCCGCCTGGCGCGAGCTGGCGCCGGGCACTCAGCGACTGAGGAGGGACAGCAACGGCCGGTGGAGGACCCTGGTTCCTCCGCCGGCCGCCGTGGTTCACACCGTGGAAGCGCTCCCGAGGACGAGGGACCCGGAGGTCATGAACATCCCGCCCACGCCGGTGACGACGCTGACGTCGACGCCGTCGACCTGGGCGGGTGCCGTGCCGCGCACCTGGCGCACCGACTCCTGGATCGCGAACATGCCGTACATCCCGGTGTGCGTGTAGGACAGCCCGCCGCCGTTGGTGTTCAGCGGCAACCGGCCACCGGGCGCGGTGTTGCGTTCTGCGACGAAGGCGGCCGCCTCTCCCCGCCCGACGAACCCGAGGTCCTCGAGGCCGTAGAGCGGGACGTGGGCGAACGCGTCGTAAATCATCAGGTGGCCCACGTCGTCGTGGGCGACCTCCGCCTGGCGCAGGGCTGCGCGCCCTCCGCGCTCGATCGCGCGCGAGGAGGTCAGACTGGCCAGGCCCGACACCACCGATGACTCGCTCGACTCGCCGGCCCCGAGGACGTAGACCGGCGCGCTCGAGCACAGGTCCTTCGCCCGCTCCGCGGACGTCAGCACCAGCGCCCCTCCCCCGTCGGTGACCAGGCAGCAGTGCGCGAGGTGGATCGGGTCGGCGATCACGGGGGAGGACAGGACGTCCTCGACCGTGATCGGGTCGCGCAGCTTCGCCCGCGGGTTGCGCGCCGCCCACTCCCGCTGGACGACCGGCACCATCGCGAACTGCTCCTCGGTCATCCCGTAGGTGTCCATGTAGCGCCGGACACCGATCGGGAAGAGCGACGGCGCCCCCACAGGGCCGTAGGGCACCTCGAACTGGCCCATCATCGACTGGGGCGCAGGGGCCCACGGCTGCATGCCGACCCGCGAACGGCCTGACTCTCCGTGCGTGATCAGGACGGTCTCGCACAGCCCGGCCGTGATGGCGGCCATCGCGTGGCGCACGTGCAGCATGTAGGAACACCCCCCGACGTTCGTCGCGTCGAGGTACTCCGGCACGATCCCGAGGTAGTCGGCCACGTCGTTCGGCAACTCGCCCGCCGAGGCGACACCGTCGACGTCCGACGGCTTCAGCCCCGCGTCAGCCAGCGCATTGAGGGCGGCGTCGACGTGCAGCTGCAGCGCCGACATGTCGGGCAGCTTGCCCAGGTCGGTGCTCTCGGCGGCACCCACGATCGCGATCGCTCCACGCAGACCCATCACGCCACCTCCGCCGGGATGAACTGGACGACCCTGCGGTCGCCGCGCTCCGTGAAGGTCACCACGACCGGCAGGTCCACCCGAGCGGAGGTCAGGTCTTCGACTTGGACGTGGGCCATGAGGCGCGGCCCCTCCTCGAGACGGATCAGGGCGAGCACGTACGGGGCATCCTCGGCGAAGCCCTGGGGTCCGCGATGGTTCACCACGAACGAGTCCACGACGCCGCGACCGGACGCCTGGACGAGTTCCACGGCCCGCGACCCGCACGCAGGACAGCACATGCGCGGGTAGAGGAAGCGGTGGTCACAGTCCTGGCACCGGGGCACGGTCAAGCTCCCCTGGTCGATGCGGTCGAACCACGCCTGAGTGTCTGGTGTCGGTTGGGCGACGGGTTTCACGAGGTACCTCCGGCTTGGGCGAGATCGGGAAGGAGGCGCTTGCGGAGCTTGCCGTTGGCGCCTCGGGGCAGCTCGGGCACGACGACCACAAGGCGCGGCACCTTGAAGCGGGCGAGCCGGTCAGCGAGGTACTCATGGAGGACCTCGGTCGGGCCTCGCCCGTCCGAGGCCAGCGCACTGCCGTGGTGAGCCTGGACGACGGCCGTGACGCACTCACCCCACTCCGGGTCCGGCACACCGATCACGCCGACGTCCTCCACGTCGGGGTGGGTGAGGATGGCGGCCTCCACCTCGGCGGGATAGACGTTCACCCCGCCCGAGACCACGACCTCCGCGGAGCGACCGAGGAGGTATAGGAAGCCGTCCTCGTCGAGCCGTCCGAGGTCGCCCACCGTGACGAAGTCGCCCAGGCGCGCGTCGCGAGTCTTCTGCTCGTCGCCGCGGTACTCGAAAGCGTGCGCTCCCATCCGGAGGTAAACGGTCCCGGTCTCTCCCGCGGGGACGTCCGTCCCGTCGACGCCGACCACCCGGACCTCGGCCCCCGGCTGGGGGTGACCGACCGTGCCGGGGTGCGCGAGCCAGTCGGGGGTGGAGACGACCGTCCCGGCGGCCTCCGTGGCTCCGTAGTACTCCCACACCACATCGCCGAACCAGTCGATCACCGCACGCTTGATTTCCTCGCTGCAGGGGCCGGCCCCGTGGATCAGGTTTCGCATGCTGCTGACGTCGTGCGCGCGCCGGGTCTCCGCGGCCAGGCGCAGGAGCCGGTGGAGCTGTGTGGGGACCATGTGCGTCGTGGTCACCCGGCGGGTCTCGATGAGGCGCGGGACCGCCTCGGCATCAAAGCGCTCCATCAGCACGATGGCGTGCCCGAAATGGAGCGAGGTCACGGCCAGTCCGCTGACCGCCGTGTGGCTCAGCGGCGAGGTGACGAGGTGGACGCCGTCCGCGAGCGGCTCTACCTCAAACATCCCTAGCTGCCAGCGGGCGCCGGCGGCAAAGACGTCGTCCGGGTCCCCTTCGGGCAGCGGGCGCAGCACGCCCTTGGGGCGCCCCGTCGTGCCGGAGGTGTAGCCGAGGTACGCACCCGGGGAGCGGTCCTCGAGCGGACCGTCCGGGCACGCCTCGCTCTCGGCCAGCAGGTCTCGCAGGCCCGATCCGGCACCCAGGGCGAACCTTCGGTCGGCGGGCAGGCAGGCCTCGTCCGCGGCGTCCACGAGCACGTCGACGTACTTCAGCGATGCCAGCGCCACGGCGGGCGCGGCGTCCTCGATGATGTAGGAGACCTCGGTGGTCGTCAGCGCCGTGTTCACCGGCACGTAGTAGACCCCGGCCTGCTGGCAGGCGAGCACGACCGCTAGGGCGGCGGACTCGTTGCCCACCACGCCCACGACGCGGTCGCCGCGACGGGCGCCCTCTGCCCGCAGGAGGCGCGCCACTGCGTTGGCCCGAGCCAGCAGTTCCCCGCGGGTGACCTCACCACCGTCCGCCTCGACGACAGCGCAGGCGTCCGGGTCGGCGGCCGCTAGTCTCCAGAAGCCAAGCTCACTCATGCCCGGGCTCCCTCCGTCCAGTCCGGTTCAGCAGATCGGCCGCGAGCCCTCGGCGATGCGCGGCGGTCGTCCCGTAGGCGACTGAGAGGGCCATCACCCGCTTCAGCCAGAAGTGCAGGTGGTATTCCCAGGTGAACCCGATCCCTCCGTGCAGCTGGAGGGCCTCCACGTTCGCGCGGGCCGCGGCGTCGCCAGCGTAGGCCTTGGCTGCGGCGGCGCGAGCCGCCGCGTCCGGCTCGTCGACGGCGTCGAGGGCACCCATCGCCGCAGCCTCGGCCATGTCGACGCCCACCGCGACGTCAGCGATCTTGTGCTTGACGGCCTGGAAGGACCCGATCGGTCGTCCGAACTGGTGGCGCACGCTGACGTACTCCACGGTCAAATCCAGCAGGCGGCGCGCGGCACCAGCCAACTGGCACGCCGAGCCCGCGACTGCGAGCGTGCGGACCCGCCTCGCGAGGGCCGGGTCTACCCCGAGCACTCGACCGCTGCCGGGGAGGGCGACCCGGGCGACCGGGCGCAGCGGGTCGACGGCCTCGAGCGAGGTCACTGCCACCTCGGCCGTGGGGTACGCCGTCACCGTGCCGTCGTCCGCGACGTCCAGCAGAAGATCCGACTGCGCGGCGAACGCTACGTGGGGGTCGAGGACGGCGAGCCGGACGGCGACAAGCAGGCTCCCCTCGGCAAGGGCGCGGAGCTGGTCGGCGACCCAGGGGTCCTCGGCGTACGCACCCAGGATCGTCACTCCGAGGACAGCCGTCTCGAGGAAGGGCTCGGGGACGCCGTGGTATCCGGTGGCATGCAGGACGCCGGGGAGGTGCCGCGGGGTGAGCCCCGCGCCTCCGGCCTCGTCAGCGACCAGCGCCGAGACCAGACCGGTCTCCGCGAGGCGGTTCCACAAGGCCGGCTGGTGCGCCTCGCCCGCGTCCATCCGCTCGCGCAGGTATTCCAGGCCACAGTGGCGGTCGAGCAGCACCTTGGTGACCTCGTCGAGCTGACGGCGGTCCAGGTCAAGTGTCTCGGTCATGTCGGTCGGGGCTCCATGGGTAGTCCCAGCACTCGTTCGCTGATGATGTTGCGCTGGATCTCCGAGGTACCCCCGAAGATCATCGCGGCGCGGGCGTACCAGTACCGGTGATGCCAGTCCTTCCAGGCGTGGGCGGTCACGGGGTCGACACCGGGCAGCACCTCCCGGTCACCGCCGACGACACCGCCCTCCTCCGCCATCAGACGCAGTCCGGTGGCGAAGATGTCGTGCTGCATCTCGGTCCAGAACAGCTTGTTGATGCTGGCCGTTTGGTCAAGATTGCCCCCGGCCTCGGCGAGGGCGGCGAGTCGGTACACGTTCGCCCGGTAGACCTCGGTCTCCACGAGGACCCGCCCCAGCTCGTCGAGGGCCAGGGTGTCCTGCTCGAGACCGCGCCGCCGCACGAGCCCGGCGAGCGCGGCGACGTCGTTGGAGAACTTCGCGTGATCGCCGAAGACCGCGCCGCGCTCGAAGCCGAGCGTGGACATGGCCACCTTCCAGCCCTGGTCGACGCCGCCAACCACGTTCTCCACCGGGACCCGCACGTCGGTGAAGAACACCTCGGCAAACCCCTTGGTCCCGTCCACCATCGCCAGCGGGCGGACCTCGACACCGGGCGTCCGCAGGTCGATGCAGAGGAAGGTGATGCCGCTGTGCTTACGGTGCTTGGCCGCCTCGGGGTCGGTGCGGACCAGGGCGAAGATCCAGTCGGCGAAGCCTCCCATCGAGGTCCAAGTCTTCTGGCCGTTGACGACGAAGTGATCACCGTCTCGCACCGCGCGGGTGCTCAGCGACGCCAGGTCCGACCCCGAGCCCGGTTCGGAGAAGCCCTGGCACCAGATGGTGTTGCAGGCGAGTAGGTCCGGGATCCAGCGCGCGCGCTGCTCCTCGGTGCCGTACTGCATCAGCACAGGACCCAGCAGGTAGAGGCCGCCCATGTTGACCCGCTCGGGCGCGCGCACCCGGTAGTACTCCTCGGCGAAGGCCATGGTGAGCCGCAGGTCGGCGCCCCGGCCGCCGTACTCGATCGGCCAGTCAACGGCGGCATAGCCACCCTCAAACAGAGTCTGCTCCCACGCGCGGTGCTGGTCGAAGCCCTCGCGGCTCGTCCACGGCAGCAGCGACTCCCGGGGAGCGTTCGCCGCCAGCCACTCCCGCACCTCGGAGCGAAACACGTCCACGGTGCTGCTCTGATCGATGCCGTTGTGTTCGGTCATGATGTTCACGCTCATCGAGCGTCCTCCCCCTCCAGGCCGAGCGTCTGGGCGACCTCGGCCATCACTTCTGCGTAGTTGTCCACCGTCATCCGCAGAGAGACGTTGATGCCGTCGACGCCGAGGTCGGCGTACCGGCTGACGATCTGGGAGAGGTCGGCAAGTTCACCGACCCCCCGGAACCCGGCGATCACGTGCACGTCGTCGCGCGTCCGCCCGGCCGACTCCAGGTGCCCCTCGAGCGCGCGCAGCCCGTCGGACAGCTCGGCGGGCGTGAGGTTCCACGGGTACCAGCCGCCCGCGGCGGTGCCGGCTCGTCGGATCGCGGCGGGTGAGTGCCCTCCGATGAGGACCCGCGGCGGACAGACGCCCTGCGGAAGGGCGACGTCCTGAGCGGAACTCAAAGCCCACAGGTCGTTCAGTGCGTGGATGAGGTGCTCGCACCGCTTGCCGCGCGTCTTGAAGTCGCACTCGCAGGCCTCGAACTCCTCCGCGGACCACCCGACGCCGACACCCATGTCGAAGCGCCCGTCGGTCAATGCGGCGACGGTGAGGGCCTCCCGCGCGATGAGCCGCGGGTTGCGCAGCGGGAGCAGCAAGACCGAGCTGCCAAAGCGCAGCCGCGTCGTGGCCCCACACATCGCGACAGCGGTCTGGAACAGGTCCAGCAGGCCCTGGTCCAGCGCGGTCTCGACCTGGGCCTTGCCCTCGACGACCTTGTTGTGCTGCTCCTTCACGTCCGGGTCGGCCGCGAGCGGCGCCTCCGGATAGGGGTAGACGGAGTCGTACTTCTCGAAGAACAGCACGTGTTCGGGCATCCAGATGCCGTCGAAGCCGGTGCGCTCGGCCGTGCGGGCGAACTCGCCCATGAACGCGAGGTCGCGCTCGGGACTGCCGTCGAACAAGTCGACCAGGCCGACCTCGATGCGACCCCGGGCTCCCTGGACACCTCCGCGTGCCTCGTGACCGCTCATGCGATCGCCTCCTGCAGCTCGGCGGGGTGGGGGACTCGGTCGAAGACCGCCACGAGCTCGTCGATGCCGGCCTCGGCGGCGCGGGCACGACTCGCCTGCACGAGCGGCGCGTCGACGAACCAGGTACGACGCACCGGGCCGTGGCCCGACGGGAGCGCTTGCGCGATCTCCTCTAGTGCGCCGATCAATGCAGCCGGTTCCAGCTTCCACGCCGCCCACCCGTCGATCTCGCCGCGAGACTCGACGAAGCGCCTCAGGAGAGGCGCGCTCGTGTGCCGTGCGTGGGTGCGCAGGCGCCGCGCTCCGACGGTCTTGGGGTGGGCGATCGCCCCGGCGAAGCTCACGGTGTTCGACCGGTAGGCACCGCGGCGCTCGGTCCAGAGCGTCTCCATCGCGCCGAGCCGATCGAGGGTGCTCCCCACCGGATCCGCGCACTCGACGCCCGGCTCGCTGATCTCGAGGGGAGGCGTGTCCAGGTCGAGCCCCAACTCGAGCCGACCGTTGGCGAACCAGTCGAGGCTAGCCAGCTGCTTGGCCCGTACCGCGGCCGGGCGCACGGAGAGCGCGTCACCGGCCAGGCCCAGCCGGATCCGCTGCGTCGCGCGGGCGACGCAGTACAGGCCCAGGATCTGGTCGTGCGAAGCGGTGCGGGCGACCTCGCGGTCACCCATGCCCCACCACGAGGCGAAGCCTCCGTCTTCGGCGGCCGCGGCTGCGGTCGCGATCGCCGTGCCCAACGTCGCGCCCTCGGTGGGCACGAAGGCACAGGCAATACCGATGTCCATCGGGTCTCCTTCATCGACTGGCTGCGGCGGCGACCGCGGTCAGGGGTGCGGCTGTGGGAGAGGGCGATGAGTCCGGCGCTATGCGCGCCGGACCCATCACCGGTCGACCGTGATCAGCTCTCCCAGCCGGCGACGGTCCCGTCCTCGGTCCACTGCAGGTAGGTGGCCTTGGACTCCATCCGTGCCTGACCACCCTCGTAAGTCACGGGGCCGTAGACCGTCTCGATGCTCGATACCTCGGAGAGCGCCTTGGCCACGGCCTCGGGGTCGCCGCTGCCGGCGTTCTTCATCGCCTCGGCCACGAGCCACATAGCGGTGTAGCCCTGAGCCCCGTACATGTCGGGAAGGGAGCCGTGCTCGTCCTGGTAGAGCTCTACGAACTGGCTGGCCATGTCGTTCTCGGTGAGCTCGGCGTGGAAGGGCGCGAAGAAGATCGTGTCGCGGAGGCCGCCACCGGAGGTCTCATACAGCTCCTCGCTGTCGACGCCGTAGTTGGCCAGGATCGGCTTCTCATAGCCGCGCTCCCGCAGGGCCCGAGCCATAAGGGCCGAAGGCGTGCCCAGCATCGAGCTCACCACCGCGTCGGGGTCGAGCGACTGGATCTCGGTGGCGGCCTGGGTGAAGTTCGTGTCCGCGGACTGTGTGTTGATCCGCTTCACTACGTTGACGCCGTTGCGCTCGAGCGCTGCCTCCCAGATGTCGGCGTCTTCAACCATGCCGTCGTTGTCCGCCGTCACGACGAGGACGGCGCTCTCCACGCCTTCGGCCGGCACGACGTCGTCGATGAACTGGTCGTAGAGCCCTCCCGGCTCCGACGGGATGATCACGGGGCGAAAGATGTGCGGAGGCTCGGCTAGTCCCGGCAGGATGGCCGAGGTGACAATCCCCGGCACGTTGGACTGCTGGATCACGGGTGCGAGGGCACCCGCCTCGGATGACAGCCCGCAGCACAGGATCGCGCTGGCACCGTCCGCGACGTACTGGCGGTACTGCGCGATGGCCTGGGCGGGGTCGGTCTTGATGTCGCCCGACTTGAGCTCGATCTCGATGCCCTCGCCGAGGAACTCGCTCTCGTTGATCTCCTTCACCGCGAGCTCGGCGCCCTCGACGATCGGCACCCCGGCGAAGGCAGCGGGCCCTGAGGTCAGCGCGGGGAAGCCGACGAGATACGTCGAACCCCCGCTCGAGCTCTCGGCGCTGCTGCAACCGGCGGCAGCAACCGCGAACATGGTCGCGACGCCCGCGACGAGGATGCGACGCATCCCTCGACGATTGGTGAACATAGGTTTTCCTTCTTTCGACTGTGTGGTTGAGATGAATTGCCATACCTGCGGCTCATGGCGTTGCGACTACGTGTCTCGGGTCTGCTCCCCACCCCCAGTCACGTGGTTGTGCAGGTCCGAGTTCGTGGTGGACAGGCAGGAGCGGCAGCCCACTGCCCGATCACTCCGCACCGTTGCCGCCGGCTCGGAACTCGTCGAGGAGCGCGTAGGACGGGTCGCGGGCGTTCCGGGATCCGAGGCGGAGCGTCTCTCGCGGCTTACCGAAGACGTCCCAGTACTCCGGAGTCGGCAGTTCTACCCGCGAGGCGTCGAAGATCAGGGTCCTCGCGGCGATCCGCCACTCACCGCTCCGCTTTGCAAAGGTGTCGAGGTAGCGCCCCGCGACCGGGACCTCGAACTCGACACCATCCTTGACCAGCCGCTGCCAGACGAGGACCAAGGACTCGACGAACGCCCGGTTCCCGTCGAGCTCGATCGAGATATTCGAGACCGCGTGCCACATCATCGGGATTCCTGGCGTCTCGGCGAACTGGATCGGCCCTCGGCGCTCGAGAAACTTCTTGGCAGAACCAACGAATCCGCCGTGGTCCTCAGTGGCGTCTTCGTGGTAGCAGGTCGCGGCGAGCTTGGAGTCGCCCCGGTCCGATGCTCGCGCGAGCCGGCAAATCACCCGAGTGATCTCTCGCTCGGCGATCAGTGACCGGAGCAGCGCGACCTCGCTCTTCGTGATCGCGGAGCCCTCGTCGTAGGTCACGGCTGCCCCGTTTCGCCCGACGCTTCTCGGCATTGCGCTCGGAGGTCCTCCACGGCTAGCTCGCACTCGGGTTCCACTCGGTAATGGCGCCGCCGGCCCCCCACACCAGGTGGCGGGCGGGGTCCTGGACCTGGGCCTGACCGTCGGCGAACTCGAGCTCGCCGTACACGCTCTGCATGCCGGTCAGGGCGGACAGGGCGGCGCCGACGTCGTCCGGGTCGTGGCTCTCGGCGTCGGCGATCGCGGTGATTAGCATCTGTGCGGCCGTGTACCCGTGCGCCGCGAACATGTCCGGCTTCGACCCGTAGGCCGCCTCGTAGTCCTCTGCAAAGGCTCCTCCGGCGTCGTTGACCGGGAAGTCCGCGTGATAGGGCGTGGGGAAGATGGTGCCTTCCATCTGGCCGGCAGAGGCCTCGTATGCTGGCGCACTGTCGGCCCCGACGTTCGACACGATCGGGCGGTCGTAGCCACGCTCCCGCAGCGATCGCGCCAGCGCCGCCGTGGAGGAGCCGATGGTGCTGGCGACCACGACATCCGGTTTGTTGGCAACGATGCCTGTGGCCACGCTGGTGAACGACGTTTCGGCGGTACCGGCGTTCACCGTGTCGAGGATGCGGACGCCGTTCCGCTCGAGCGCATCGGCGTACACGCGAGAGTCCTGAACCATGGCGTCGTTGTCGTCGTTCACGACGATCACGGCCGTCGAGAAGTCGCTCCCGCTCAGGACGGCGTCGAGGAACTTGTCGTAGATGCCGCCCGGGTTCGAGGGGACCTCGAACGGACGGAAAAGGTGCGGCGGGTTCGCCAGACCCTCAAGGATCGACACCGTGACCACGCCGGGGGTGAGCGACTGTGACATGACTGGCCGCAGGGCCCCCGCTTCGCTGCCCAGCGTGCAGCACAGCACGCCGGCGGCGCCGTCATTGTCGAACTGGCGGTAGGCCGCGATGGCGGCCGCCGGATCGGCGGCTACGTCGACGACCTCGAGGTCGAGTTCGACGCCCTCACCCAGCGCCGCCTCGTCGTTCGCCTGCTTCACGGCGAGCTCGATGCCCTGCTCCACGGGCACCCCCGCGAAGGCGGCGGGTCCCGACGTGCTGATGGCAGCCCCGATGAGCACGCGCTTGATGGGCCCACCGTCGCCGGCGCCGTCGGAGCCGCAGCCGGCTAGCAGGAGCCCCAGGGTCGCGGTGGCCGCGAGGACGGTGCCACGAGATCGTCGGACGGCGGGGTGCATTGGAAGCCTCCTAAAAGTCAAGCAAGCGATTGATTAAGGAGTATGGCGTGAGTCACCTCCGGCGTCAACGCCCTCCGTCAGACTTTCGGCCGAGCCGACGCGGCGACAGCCGATCCGACCTTGGACCAAGAGGCCCGGCCGGACGCGAGCAGCTCATAGCGGGAAGTCGTAGACGTCGAACGCGTGGAGGGTGTCGCAGTACTCCCGGACCTCGTGGATCAGCCCCGCAGGGTCGACCCGGATCACGAAGGCGTACCGGTTCTGGTAGTGCCGCCCGGTCGAGAGGCGCAGACCGTCGCCGCTCGCCTCGACCATGGCCAGCCCCGAGCCGCGGTGCGCGTCCTCGACGAGATGGTGTCCGACGATGCTCAGCCCACCCTCGAACGCCGCCGCGAGCTCACCGATGCGCCGGCCGCGCAGGGTGACCGGGACCCGCCCGACCACGAGCTGTTCGGGGTCGAGGTTCACTGGTGCGCCCGGGTCCGACCACCGCCGGTCCCGCCCGCCGTCGGCCCACCAGGTGGCATTCGGCGTGAACAGACCCAGGAAGGTCTCGACATCGGCGGCGCTGATCGCCGCGAGCATGCGCAGGGCAGCCCGGCCCGCCGGCGTGGTCGGCTTGGGTGAGGGCAGGGGCGGCGGGACCGCCACGCTCGTGCGGCGGTCGAGGTTCCGGCCCTCGAAGACGTCCGCCGAGTGTCGGGTGTCGAGGTACTCACGGATCTGCGTCACCCTTCCGCCGTCGACGGACACGATGAAGCAGTACGTGTTCCGGTAGGGCCGCTGGCCCTTGAAGAGCCCTGCGCCACGGACCTCGAGCACCGCATGACCGTCGGAGGCGAAGGCGCGGGTGACGATCTGGCGGACGCCCCTGGGGAAGCGGGCCGGCAGCCCCGCGAGCAGGTCGCACTTGGCCTGGACGTCCATCTCCCCGTGCAGCGGCCACGGCCGGTCCTCACCCGGGTCGGTCCCGTGGACCCCACTGAGCCGGTCTAGGCCGGTGTCGACCCACCAGGTCGCGCCCGGCGCCATGCACGCGCGTACCGCCTCGGCGTCGTTGGCGTCCAGGGCGGACATGAAACCGAGGGCGACCTCGAGGGTCTCGTCGCGCGCCATGACCCACTGACCTCAGGCGTCCTGGGGGGCGGGGCGGAGTATGAAGACGCCGCGGTCCAGCACCGGGTCGCCCGCCTCGTTCAGGGTGCGGAAGAGGATGGCGTCGCCCTCTCGCCACGCTCTCACCGTGAGAGCGTCCCCGGGGAGCACGGGCCGGGTGAAGCGGCCGGCCATCGAGGCGAGTAGGTCGGCATCCCCGCCGGCGAACTCGTTGATCAGCAGCCGTGCCGTGTAGCCATAGGTGCACAGCCCGTGCAGGATCGGCCGCGGGAACCCGCCGCGGGCGGCGAACACCGGGTCCGAGTGCAGCGGGTTCCGGTCACCGGTGAGCCGGTAGAGCAGCGCCTGCTCGGGCCGGGTCGGCACCGTCACCTCGAGGTCGGCCGCGCGCTCGGGCAGCTCCCAGCCCGACGTGCTCCCGCGCTCACCACCGAAACCACCCGCGCCGCCGAGGAAGGCGCCGGTGCGGCACCGCGCCAGCAGGCGCTCGGTCCCCACCTCCACCAGGGTCGTCTCGGTCCACACGATTGCGTCGCGTCCCTTGTCCCAGATGTCCACGACGGTGACGGTCGCCTGCGCCCCTCCCGCGGCCGGCAGGGGCCCGGGCAGGTACATCTCCTGCTCGGCGTGGACCGCGCGCGTGGGGTCGTACTCCCCGACGTCGGGGATGCCCACGCCAAAGCCGAGCACCACCGCGAAGCTGGGCACGACCTGTTGCTCCACTCCGTCCGAGTTCTCCGTGGTGAAGACGAGCTCGGCAAGCGGGTCCTGCTGGCCGGCGCCGACGGCCAGCGCGTAGAGGAGCGAGTCCCGTTCGGTCCAGGTGACCTCCCACGGTCCGACGGTCGTCCCGACACGCGACGGGTCTACAGGCATGCGTGACCTCCTAGTAAGTGCGGCGGGGCCGCACGGGTGAGGGGCTGCGCCCCATGGGTAGCGCGCGGGCGGTCCCTCTCAGACCGCGAGGCGCGTGCGTGGTCCGGCCTTGAGCAGGCCCGAGGGCAGCTCGCGGCCGACGATGTGCTGCGCGAGCCCGGCGACCTCGATCATGAGGTCGAGGTCGACGCCGGTCTCCACGCCGTACTCCTGGAGGAGGTAAACCGCCTCCTCGGTGGCGATGTTGCCGCTGGCACCGGGCGCGTACGGACAGCCGCCCAACCCGCCAACACTCGCGTCGAAGCGGTCCACCCCCATCTCGAGGGCAGCGACCAGGTTGGCCATGCCGGTCCCCCGGGTGTCGTGGAAGTGCAGACCCAGCTGGATCTCCGGGCAGGCGTCGCGGAACCCGCCGACCAGGCGCCGTACTCGCGGCGGCGTGCCCATGCCGGTCGTGTCCCCGAAGCAGACGCTGTCGGCACCGAGCTCGACGGCACGCCGCGCGTAGCCGACCACCTGCGCCTCGGGGACCTCCCCCTCGTACGGGCAGCCGAAGGCGGTCGCGACGATGACCTGACAGCTCGCGCCCCGGGCGTGGGCCTCGGCGATGACCTCGCCGATAGCGTCGAGCGACTCCTCGGGCGTCCGGTTGATGTTGCGCAGGTTGTGGGTTCGCGAGGCCGAGACGACCGCCTCGATGGAAGAGAACCCCTCTTCGAGTGCCCGGCGTGCACCGACCATGTTGGGCACGAGGGCCGAGTAGAGGACGCCCTTGGCGCGGGCGATCCCCGCCCACACTTCGCCCGCGTCGGCCATCTGCGGGATCGCGCGGGGGTTCACGTAGGACACTGCCTCGATCTCGCCGACCCCGGTCTCCGCGAGAGCGTCGAGCAGCTCGATCTTCTGTGCCGTCGGGACGGGCGGCTCGTTCTGCAGGCCGTCCCGTGGGCCGACCTCGCGCAGGGTGACGTGCGCGGGAACCTCGCTCACGCCAGCCCCCGGGCGATGGCGACGGTACGGCGGTGGGCCTGGGGCGTGCCGTACATGGCCCGGCAGGCCATGACCCGCCTGAAGTGGTGAGTCACCTGGTGCTCCCATGTGAAGCCGATGCCGCCGTGCACCTGGATGGCCTCGCGCAGGACGTGCATCGCGCCATCGGCGGCGACGGACTTGGCCGCGGCGGCGGCGACCTCCCACCCGGGGCGTCGCTCCTGGGTCGCGCGCAGGGCATCGCGGACCGCGCTGCGGGCCAGCTCCAGCTCGGCGTACATCTCCACGATCTTGTGCTTGACCGCCTGGAAGCTCCCGATCGGGCGCCCGAACTGCTCGCGGGTCGCGGTGTATTCCCGGGCAAGGTCGAAGGCGCTCTCGGCCGCGCCGACGGCGTCCGTCGCGACGAGCACTGCCCCGACGGACCACGCCTCGGCGAGCCCGGCTGCGACCGCGGTCCCGCGTGCCACCACCCGACCGGCTGCTCCGGAGAGCTCCAGCAGGGCGGTCCCCCGACCGGGGTCCACCGCAGTCGCCGGGGTCACCACGGCCCCGGCCACACCTGCCTCCACAGCGACGAGGACCAGTTCGTCGCCGGCGAGGGCTGGGACGAGGAACTCGCGGGCGTGGGCGCCGCTGTCGACGAAGGTACGACGCCCGGTGAGAGCGCCGTCCTCCCAGCGCACCGTGGTCGCGAGGCTCGCGCCGCGCAAGTCCTCGGTGAAGGCAGGCACCACGACACGACCTGCGGCGATGGCCGCACGCAGCCCACTGGCGTCGTCTGGGTCCACCGCAGACAGCAGGGACACCGCGGCGCCCGCGGTCGCGACGAGCGGCCCGGACCAGCCCGCGCGCCCGGTCTCCCGCACCGCCGCACCAAGCTCGAGCAGGCCCGCGCCTTGGCCTCCGAGGTCCTCGGGCACCAGCAGACCGACCGCACCGACCTCCTCGACCAGACCCGCCCAGAGACTCGGGAGCCCCGGCCCCAGGTCGCGGTTCTGCTCCACGGGCGCCCGCTGCTGCAGGTACTTCGCGAGCACGGGGCCGAGCTCCTCGCTCAGCACGAACGTGTCAGGCATGTGGCCTCCTCGGGGCGAGCGCGTGCGTGCTCCCGAGGGCCCCGGGGACCCCAGCGTGGTTCAGCGCGGGGAGCGGATGCCGTCGAGCAGGACCGAGCTCTGGACGGCGATGACCTCGTCGACCGTCACCTTCCCCCGCGGGTCGTACCAGCGGATGACGGCCTGGATGGCGCCCATCAGCGTCCGGTAGACCATCCGGGTGTCCAGGTCGCCCCGGAAGACCCCGGCCTTCGTGCCGCGGTCCAGGGTCGAGAGCCAGATCTCCTCGACCTCCCGCTGACGGCGCGCGATGCTCGCGATCGGCCGGATGTAGTGCCAGTCGTTCTGCAGGATCGTCACCTCCGAGCGGTATTGGACGACGCCGCGCAGTGCCAGCGAGATCAGCTCGTGCAACGCCTCGGCAGGGTTCTCCAGCTCGTCGGCCGCCCGCTGGTAGCCCGTGACGGTGAGGTCGAGGTAGGTGGCTAGGACCTCCTCGATCATCGCTTCCTTGGAGTCGAAGTAGTAGTAGAGACTCCCCGAGAGCATGTCGGCCTCGTCCGCGATGTCGCGGACTGTCGCATTGGAGAAGCCCTTCTCCGCGAAGACAGTCGCCGCCGCGCGGATGATGACCTCCTTGCGCGCGACCCCCGTCGGCGACCCCGTGGACCGCCGTCGCTTGGAACCCACTTGTTTCCCACTCTCCGACATGGTTCGACATGGTGGCACATATCAAGCATTTGCTCGGATATCCGCGCCGCGCCCGGCCATTCCTCCCATGCATGGGCTACTCCCCCCGCAGGCGCGACGAGACGATGGTGACCGCCGAGACCAGGTCGCCAGGGCTCCCGCCCTGATTCTGCACGAGCCCGAAGCCGGAGGTGTCGACCTGGCGCTCCCCCGCCTCTCCGCGGAACTGGAGCCACATCTCGAACAGCATCCGCAGGCCGCTGGCACCGATGGGGTGACCGAAGCTCTTGAGGCCGCCGTCGATGTTCACCGGCAGTGCGCCCGTCCGGTCGTACCGACCGTCCAGGACGTCGCGCCACGCCTCGCCCGGCGCCGAGAACCCGAGCTCTTCCATCAACACCATTTCGGTCGGCGTGAAGCAGTCGTGCACCTCCGCCAGCGAAATCTCGGTGGCCGGGTCAGTGATCCCCGCCTGGTCGTACGCTGCCTGGGCCGATGCGCGCGACTCGCCGAGGTCGGAATAGTCGTAGGCACTGTCGTTGCGACCTGTCCCGGCTCCAGCGTCCAGCGCCAGGGCATGCACGTAGAGGGGTCGGTCGGTGTACTTCAGGGCGTCCTCGGCACGGACGATGACCGCAGCGGCACCACCGTCGGCGACCCCCGAGCAGTCGAACACGCTGAGGTTCCCCGCCAATGCCGGCGCCCGGGCGATCGTCTCCTTAGAGACGGCCTTGCGGAACTGAGCGCGGGGATTCAACGCGCCGTTGCCGTGATTCTTCCAGGCGATGTGGGTCATCGCCTCCTTGATCTGCTCCGGGCTCACGCCGTAGCGCCGGGCGTAGGCGGGCACAATCATCGAGTACATCGCGGGGGCGCTCAACACCGGCGGGGTGCCATCGTTGGGCACGCTGGGCATCTCGAGGCCGGAGTAGCCAGCGTCCTTCAGCTTCTCCCCTCCCACCGCCATCACGACGTCGTAGGCACCCGCTGACACGGCGTAGCAGGCGTTGCGGAAGGCCTCCGACCCCGTCGCGCACATGTTCTCCACCCGGGTAACCGGCTTGTGCGCCAGTGCCAGCGGACGGGTCAGTGTCAGACCGGACACGCCGGAGATCATCGACCCCAGCCAGAACGCGTCGACCGCCTCCAACTCTAGGCCCGGGACGCTCGCGACCGCGTCCTGCGTGGCGTCGACCAACAGGTCGTCCACGGAACGGTCCCAGTGCTCGCCGAACGTCGTGCACGCCATGCCGACGATGGCGACCGGATTCCTCAGTGCGTGGACAGCCATCAGCGGTCCTCCTCCCGGTGCGGACGCACCTTCCAGATGTAGTTGCGCACGCCATTGCCCGCGACACTGGCCACCCGAAAGGTGGGCACGACAGCGTCTCCGATGCTCGGCGTGTGACCGGCGGCGTCGGTCATCTCGAACTCGAACCGGCCCCCGCCCTCGAAATCCACGGCGACGACCTTGGCCGGCAGCTGAACGGACTCCGAGAGCCAGTCGTCGGTAAAAGTTGCCACCCGCGCGGGCACGTCGACCATGACCTCGGGCTCGAAGGCGTCGCTCGCGCGGCAGCGCAGGCACACCCGGCGCGGCGGCAGGTTGCGGTAACCGCACTCCCGGCACCGGCCGGCGACGAAGCCGAACTTCCAGTCCGTCGTGCGGCGGGAGGCGGGCGGCACTGGGGGCTTCACGTCGGGACGGCGGGCGGGCTCGCGGGGCAGCAGACCTCGCCAGGTCAGGAAGTCGACGTAGCTGACCTCTGCCTCCGGGCCGTCGAGGGTCTCGAGGCCGCTGCGACCGGGCTGGTGCCGCTCGGTCATGCGGAAGAGAAAGGCGTCGGCGCCGTCGGCCAGGCTGAGCGCGAGGACGAGGTCGCCCGGCTTCGCGCGCTCGAACGCGGCGACCAGTCCGACGCCGAGGTCGGCGGTGCCGGCGTAGCCGGCCCCGGCCACCGAGCCCAGCTCGGTGACCTCGGCGGGGAAGCTGTTCGCCACCTGACTGCGCGCCCGCGCGTGCGGTGTGCTGACGACGACCTGCGCGAGCGCGTCGCGGGCGACGTCGCCACGCGCCAGCACGTCCTCGACCGCTCGACCGGCCAGCGGCAGGTACTCCTCGACGCCGAAACGGTCCTCCCAGGTGCGGGTCCGGACGTCCCCCGGCTCGCGCCAGCGGTCCAGGAACTCGCGGGTGACCGAGGCTGTGGCAACCAGCTCGGCGACGGGGTCGGCACCGACGACGAAGGCGGCCGCAGCGTCCGACCCATCGGCCTCGTCGGCCGAACCGGGGAGCCCGAACCGCAGGTCGGAGGCGACCACCAGGGCGCTGCCCTCGGCCAGACCGGCACGCAACGCCCCCGCGCCCCCCCGCAGTGCCCCCCCGACGTCATACGCCGGGGCCTCCTCGCCCAGCCCGGAGGCGGCGGCGACGGTGACGGCGTTCGACTTCTCCAGGTAGGCCGGACGTGAGGTCGCGAACCACAGCGACCCCGTGATGGCGCGGGAGCCGAGGGCCCGACGCGCGGCGGCGACCCCGAGCGTGGTGCTGTCCTCGTCGTACGACGCCACCGGACGGGCGCCCCGTCCGCGGCCAGACCCCAGCGCAGTGGCGATCGCAGCACGCTGCAAACGCCCCGCGGGGATGTAGACGGCGTAGGACTCGATGCCGACCACGCGACCCTCCATTCTTCCGCTGCTCGCTGCGGAATATTTAAATCAAGCACTTGCTTTGCTACCCTAGAACGGCCCCGCCCGCTACGCAACCGACCCATGTGGCACTCGTCGTGCCGCCAGTTGCGGCCGGGCATCACCCGCCCGAGGAGGGATCTGTGACCGACCACGCTGGCACGCTCAACATCGAGGAGTTCCGGGCCGAAGTAGTCGAGGCGCTGAGTGCCGTGGCGGTGCGACGGAGTGACGAGCGCTCCCAGTGGGGCGTCGGTGACGACCGCGTCTCGGTCGTGGCCGAGCGCTCCGAGGGCGAGGATGAGGAGCTCGCCGCGCTACGCGCCTACCGGGCCCACCTGGTCGCCTGCGGCCTGGGATGGGTCGATGGCCCGGCACAGTTCGGCGGCCGCGATCTCCCGGCCGAGTACGCCGCGGCCCTGCGCGGGCTGGAGGCGGAGTTCGACCTGCCCGACGATTCGTGCCTGCGCTTCAGCGTCTCGACGCTGACCCCAACCCTCCTCGCGCACGGCAGCCCCGTGCAGCAAGCGGCTTGGCTGACCAGGCTCCGCTCCGCGGACCTCGTCGCCTGCCAGCTCTACTCCGAGCCCGACGCCGGGTCGGACCTGGCCGGGCTGTCGACCCGCGCCGTCCGCGACGGCGCCGGCTGGCGGCTCAACGGCCAGAAGGTCTGGAGCTCCGGCGCCCACCTCTCCGACGTTGGACTGTGCATTGCCCGCACCTCGCCGGACAAGCCCAAGCACGCCGGCCTGACCACGTTCCTCATCGACCTCGACAGCCCGGGCATCGAGATCCGACCCATCCGTCAGCTGACCGGCGGAGCGTCCTTCGACGAGGTATTCCTGACCGACGTCTACGTGCCGGACGAGCGCCGCATCGGCGAACCCGACGCCGGATGGTCGGTCGTGGTGACCTCGCTGCTGAACGAGCGTTCTGCAATCGGCACCGAAGTCGGGGTGGACGAGGCGCTCGTCGAGCGCCTCGTCGACCTGGCCCGCCACGTCGGCGACCCCCTCGACGAGCGGACCCGAGACGCCGTCGCCCAGATCGTCACCCGCGCCTGGGCCGCACGGCTGACCACTGCACGGTTCCTCGAGGGCGGTGGCGTGCCCGGACCCGAGCTAGCCCTGAGCAAGCTGCTCGCAACCGACCTGCTGCGCACGATGAGCGACGTCACCGCCGACATCCTGGGCGCCGCTCACGTCGCCGACTCGGGCGAGTGGGGCACCTATGCCTGGTCCGAGCTGACCCTCGGACTTCCCGGCCTCCGCGTGGGCGGTGGCACAGACGAGATCCTCAAGAACACCGTCGGCGAACGGGTTCTCCATCTACCGAAGGACGCACGATGAAGATCGACATGGGAATGATCGGGGCCTCGGCCGCCGCCTGCGGGCCGGTCGCCGCTGAGGCAGAGAGGTTCGGCTTCGACGGCGTCTGGGCGAGCGAGAGCGTCACGGACGCCTTCCTCCAGTCACAGGCCGCGCTGCTCGCCACCGAGCGGGTCACCGTCGGCACGGCGATCGCGGTGGCGTTCGCCCGCAACCCGATGTCGACGGCGTACCTCGCCTGGGACCTGGCCGCGATGTCGCGGGGGCGGTTCGTCCTGGGGCTGGGCAGCCAGATCCAGCCACACATCGAACGTCGGTTCTCGATGCCCTGGAGCGCTCCGGTCGCCCGTATGCGGGACTACCTGCAGGCGCTTGACGCCATCTTCTCCGCCTGGCGCGACGGGTCACGCCTGGACTACCAAGGCGTGCACTACCAGCACACCCTGATGACCCCGGTCTTCACGCCGCACCACCACGAACACCGGATCCCGACGATGATCGCGGCGGTGGGCGCCAAGATGACCGAGCTCGGCGGCGAGCTCTGCGACGGCCTGCTGCTGCACGGCATGACCACAACCGCCTACCTCGACCAGGTCACGCTGCCGGCGCTGGACAAGGGACTTGCGACATCGGGACGAAGCCGCGCCGACGTCGAGCTCTACTGCCCGCTCTTCATGGTCATGGGCGACACTGAGGAGGAGCTGGCGGCGAGCGCGCGGAAGACCCGCGAGCAGATTGCCTTCTACGCCTCGACCCCCGCCTACCGGGCCGTCCTCGACAGCGTCGGCTACGGCGAACTGCAGGGTGAGCTCCAGGGCATGTCGCGGGAGGGGCGCTGGGCGGAGATGGGTGATCTCGTCGACGACACCCTGCTGAACCACATCGCGCTGGTCGGGGCTCCCGAGGACATGCCCCGACTGTGCCGCGAGCGGTTCGCCGGGCGCCTGGACCGCGTGTCGTCGTACTTCGCCTGGCCTGGCGACGACCCCGACCGCGTGCGCAGCATCCTGAACGGCTTCACCGAGCAGTCCTGACCGTCCCCGAGGAGGACCCATGACCGACATCGAGTTCAGCGAGTTGCGCGACCGCGCGCGGATCGCGGACACGCTGCACGCCTACAGCCGTGGGGTCGACCGGGTCGACATCGACCTGCTGCTGGACCTGTTCACCGAGGACGCCGCGTTCGACTACGGCCACGGGAATACCACGCACGGCCGGGAGAACCTCGCAGAGCTCTTTCGCGCCGCGGTCAGCCGCTACACCGCTACGAACCACCACTGCTCGACCATCAGCTACCTCACCCTCGCCGACGGCCGGGCACAGACGATCACCTACGTGTATGCCTTCCATCAGAACTCCGAGACCGACCTCCAGCTCCACGTGTGGGGCAACTACGAAGACACGCTCGTCGACGAGGGCGACCGGTGGCGGATCAGCCAGCGCCGCGTGCGCGTGGCCGGCGTGAAGACGGCCGGCGCAGAAGCGGTCCCCGACCGTTTCGAGCAGTACGCCCGCGCCTGACCCAGGGCGGAGCACCCCGCTCACTCGCTCCGCTCGTGGTGGGGCAGAAGGCCCTCAAGCGTGTCGCGACAACCCGCCGTCGACCGCAATCGACTGTCCGGTGACGTAGGACGCCCCGGCGGAGCACAGGAAGGTGACCAGGGCAGCCGCCTCGCGGGCTTCCCCGAACCGACCCGTCGGAACGTTCGCGGCGGCGTACGCCACACGGGTGGCGTCGTCGGGGAAGTGCCGACCAAGCTGCTCGCTGTGGACCCTGCCCGGCGCCACGCAGTTGACTGTCACCCCGACGGAAGCCACTTCCCGGGCGTACGCCTTGGACCACAGCCTGCACGCGGCGATCGCAGCCTGCGCCGCTGAAACGGCCGTGGGCTCGAGGAGGCCCGTCAGGTTCACAATGCGACCGCGCCCGCTCGCCTCCAGCTCCGGCCGCAGTTCCTCGGCAAGTCGTCGTTTGACGTGGAAATTCAGTTCGAAGGACCGCCGCCACGCATCCTCGTCGAGCGCGCCACCGGGGGCGTCCGCCTGGCCCGCGTTGTTGATGAGCACGGTGACCCCGCCGAGCCCCTCACGAGCCGCGGCACCGACTGCCTGCGCAGCGCCCGGCTCGGTGAGGTCACACGCCAGCTGGACCGGCGGCGGTCCGCCGAGATCAGCGATCCTGACCGCAGTGGCGGCGAGCGCCTTCTCCCTTCTCGCGATCAGGAGCACGCGGGCACCGTGTCGGGCGAGGTCCTCGGCGACCGCCCTCCCGATCCCCGCGCCAGCGCCGGTGACGATCGCACCTACTCCGCGCAGGCCCGGGTCGATCATCGGTTCTCCTCGTGTTCGAACCACGCTCAATCTGAGCCCTACGGGGTGCCGACGCTTCGGCGCTCCCAGGCCAACCCTAGGAAGGGCCGCCACCCTAGTCAAGCAATTGCTTGCTCTACTTCGATCCGTCTCGCCCAGGCGGACATCTAGACGGTATGGAGGGACCGCCCAGGGTCTCTGAGTGGTTGCGGGCCGGGGCCTCGCTCACAAGATTCGTGGGTTACCGAGCAGGGGCCGCCTGCTCGGTCTATCCGACATTTGTGGGAGGCCCCGGTGTTTACCGGGCGTACGAGCGTTGGGCTTGACGTGCACGCGCGATCGGTCGCGGCTGCGGCGATCGACTCCGTCACGGGCGAGCTGTTTCAGGCGAAGCTGACCCCCTCGCACGAGCACATCAAGTCCTGGGTCCAGGGCCTGCCGGGTCCGGTGGCGGTGACCTATGAGGCCGGCCCGACCGGCTTCGACCTGTGTCGGGCGCTGGAGGCCGCGGGCATCCGCTGTCAGGTCGCCGCACCGTCGAAGCTGCAGAAGCCCTCAGGTGATCGGGCCAAGACCGACGCGAAGGACGCGATCCACCTGGCCCGGTTGTTGCGGCTCGACGAGATCACCGCGGTGAGGATCCCCAGCGTCGACCAGGAGGCCGCCCGGGACCTGGTCCGCGCACGCGAGGACTGCCGCGGTGACCTGATGCGCGCTCGTCACCGGCTCTCGAAGCTGCTGTTGCGACACGGGATCGTCTACTACGGCGGAGCCGCCTGGACGGGCAAGCACGACGCCTGGTTGCGTCACGAGGCCCAACCCCAGCTGAGTTCGCGAGCGACCCGGCTGGCGTTCGACTCCGACTACGAGGCCGTGTTGGGCGTCAAGGCCCGCCGAGACCGTCTCGATGCTGCGATCGAGGTGATGGCCGCGGACTCGGAGTTCACCGCGATCGTGCATCGGTTGGGCTGTCTGCGCGGTGTCAGCACCTTGACCGGGTTCGCTCTCGCGGTCGAGATCGGTGACTGGCACCGCTTCACCGGCAACACCATCGGCGCCTTCGTCGGGCTCGTGCCCAGCGAGCACTCCTCGGGCCAGTCGCGGGTCCAGGGATCGATCACCAAGACCGGCAACACCCACGTTCGGCGCCTCCTCGTTGAGGCCGCCTGGCACCACCGCGGGCGTTACGTGGTCGGCAAGACCATGCGCGAGCGGTGGGACCTGGCCCCAGCATCCGCGCGGGCCCGCGGCGACGAGGGCAACCGCAGACTCCACCACCGCTGGGTCAAGTTCATCGACCGTCGCAAGAAGAACACCATCGCCAACGTTGCCATCGCCCGCGAGCTGGCCGGCTGGTGCTGTTCCCTGGCCGTGCTCGAGGAGTAACCGACCCCACGATCTGCTTCGCCGCGCACCAGCTGGTGGCAGCGCGAGGAGCGACCCGCGCAACAACTATGGGCAACGAGCACCCGCTCGTGACGCCCGCTCCTAGACACGCGGTTCAGTTCCTGCCGAAAGCACCGTCCTGCGGTAATCAACCCGCGCATATCAGTCTGACCGCGCGTCGCCAACGACACGCTCACCAGCAACAACCACGGCGAAGTACGAGGCGCCCGCCCCGGGCAATCGGGACGGGCGCCTCACCATGCCTCTTGACAGGTCGTCACTCCATATCAGTTGTGATTGGGCGGCGCCTGCCGGCGAGGACCCAGACCGACAGCGCCAACCCGCGCACCTGAAGGCGCACGGCGGCGCCGGCATGGGGGTCGACCTTGTTGCT
This sequence comes from Nocardioides sp., assembly GCA_030698375.1. GTDB lineage: Bacteria > Actinomycetota > Actinomycetes > Propionibacteriales > Nocardioidaceae > Nocardioides_A. Next base: position 43,286 of record JAUYLL010000106.1, read on the forward strand.
GGTGGGTGCAGTCGTAGGGCGTGACCGCGTCGAGCTTCATGCAGAAGTGGTCCTCGATCACCGACATCTTGATGACCCGGTGACGGCCTGCGGAACTCCGGCACTCCCGGCACCTGGCCGCAGGCTCACCCCAGCCCTCCGGCAGGGGTCCCCCGCCGGGGAAGCCCCGTCCGCCGAAGCCGCCTGTGTCGGTGTTGATCTCGCCTGCGGCGTCGAGGTCGGCGTCGAGGTCGGCGAGAATGACGCGGTCCCCGATCACGATTCCCTCGAGTATCTCGGTGTGAACGGGGCCTGTCTGAACCGCCCCGGCGAGTCCGGAGACTTTGGTGTGTCCCGGGTTCCACGTAGTAGAGATTCCTTGGATTCTCATGCCACGGTGATGATGCGGTTGCGCTCGAACTCTATCGGCGTGAGCCAGCCAAGCTTGCTGTGGCGGCGCTTCCGGTTGTGCCAGATCTCGAGGTACTCGAACATCGCGTTGGCGAGTTCGAGGCGGGTGTTCCACCTCTTGCGGCCGAGCAGCTCGACCTGCATGCGAGACCAGAAGGACTCGATCATGAAGTTGTCGTAGCAGTCCCCGATGCTTCCCATCGAGGCCAGCAGCCCCGAATCACTCCGGTATCCAAGGCACTCCTGCTGGACCGCGAGCCCATCGAGGGCTTCGGGTCCGAGGAGCTGTACGAGGTCTTCGCCGAAACCTGGGCTACAAGCTGCAGCAGGGGAAGACGAAGACGTACATCGCTAACGTCGAACACGTCCGAGTACTCATCTTCAACGGGACCGCGGTAGAGCCGACTCGGGCGGACTTCTTCGTCATCTCGAACGGCATTGAACTCAACGACACCGACGTCGAGGCGTGGCAGCGGCTCCAGACCATCACTGCTGACCTGTTGCGTCCGCACGGCATCGCGGTCGGACCTCTCCGCTGCACCGACATCAGCCGCATGACGGCCGACCTATACCGCCGCTCGACTCCGATTCCCTCCGATGTGTTGAACGCGCCGGTCTTCCCGTAGCCGGACAGCACTACTCCTCGGTCGTAGCCACGCCAACTCGGGGCGCACCAGCGCACCCGCCAGCCGCGCATCAACCACTGGTCGAGTCGCTGGCGGACCTGGCCAGTGCAACGGGATCCCCCATTGTGCCGACCCATCCTTTGCTGGCAAGGAGATCTGCTACTCCCAGCGCCCCAACAGTTCACACCCACACATTGGCGGGACGCATCGGAGTCCGCATCTGCGGCAATGAGGTTGCGTCATTCCACCGCCGAAGTTCCCCCAAAGCCGTGTCGACTTCGTGCCAGCCAAGCCGCTCGCGCGGCGACACCGCCTCCACGAGCGTGGAGTCGTACTGCTGCCACGTCAGTGGAGGGCACCTCGCTAGGTGCCTAGGCTGGGAAAGCCATTCCCGACCACGAACCGAGGTCCCTGTGCCCGCCAGCCGTTCCGCCCGACAGAGGAAGGCCAGCGCCGAGGCAGGAGCGCTGGCAGTGGTCCGCATCGACGTGAGCGCCGACGACTCCTTTGCCTACAAGATCTCCTGCACGCAGTGCGAGGTGCCGCGACCCGGGACCGGCACCCGCGCCTGGAGCACACGCCGGCCGGGCGAGGACAACGGCTATATGGCCACGATGGATCGATGGATCCTTCACCTCACGTCCAAGCACCCGGACGCCGCGGCCCCGTGTCTGGACTACCTGCCCGAAGCCCGTGCACGTCTCCAGGAGCGACGCGATGCCCGAGCTTGAGGAGCTCGCCCTGCCTCTCGGCACAGCGGCAGGATCCGGTCGAATGGCTGCCAGCAGAGCCCTGATGAGACCGAGCGGGCTCCAGTGGTCACGCGGCGGCCTCGACCATCACGGCGGCCAGTTTCTCACCGCCTACGTCGCTGGTGTCTAGACGGGCGCAGGGTTGGCCACCGCGAGGACACACAGCGCCGCCAATGGATGCCACGCAAGGAGGTATCCGCACGGTGTGCCGCTCTACAACGGTCGGCACGAGCTTGGGTGGACAGGTGCGACTCGACCGCGCTGCGGACGTGGGCGAGCCGGCTCTGTTCGTGGAGGAGACACCGATAATGTCCGGTGGTGGCCAGTCCTCGACGATCCAGTGCTCGTCGACGCAGCGCTTCCCCGCGCCGGGGCGGCACGCGACAGCAACAGCGGCCGTTGCCGGCCGCAGGGCCGGGTGAGCGGCTGTGGGTGCTGGATGTGCCGTACGCGACGCAGGTCGACGGCGCCACCTGGCACCCTGCCGTCAAGACCCACCTGTACGTCGGGTGCGCCTTGCCCGCGCACCTCGCGCCCTACTCTCCGGGGCCCTACACGCTCGGTCGGTTCATCGAGAACACGCTCAACACTGACGATCCGACGCCCAGCCCCGAGCCGACAGACGCGCTCGAGCCCCGGAGGACCCAGTTCGAAGCAGCCGATGCGATCGCGGCGCGGGCCGCGGCGGGCGGACGGCAATTCCTACTCGCCGACGAGCCCGGCGTAGGGAAGACCATCTCCGCGGTCCTCGGGGCGACAGCGGTGGGAGACCTCCGCGGTGCGCGACGGGTGCTCGTCGTGGCCGACCGGCCCGCCGCCATCACGATCGGCCACTGGTGCCGCACGATCACGGCGCTGGGGGACGGCGGTCTGGAGTGGGTGGTGATCACGTGGGACCGGCTGGACAAGGTCAAGGACCACACCTGGGACGTGATCATCGCGGACGAGGCCCACGCCTTGCGACGTACGACGACGAAGCGGTGGAAGCTCTGGACGCGGATCTCTGGACACGGGAAGCCGCACGACAAGGCGCCGTTCGTCATCGCGACCACCGCGACGCCCGGACACACACCGCTCGAGCTGCCCTACCTCGCCCCGGCCTATGCCCAGGTGCTGGGCGAGTCGACGACGGAGTGGACCTCGGCGACGCGACCCGGTGACACCTTCGCCGCCGCCCTCGAGCGCCACGGCGTCGGGGTGGAACTGGGACGCTACGGCGCGACGTGGACCACCGATCCGGCACGGCGGGCTGCGGACCTCAAGCTCGTGCGCGGCTGGCTCAACGAGGAACGGCCGCCGGCGATGCTGCACCGCGCCGCGGCCTGGGGGCCGGTACCGATCTCGGGCATGCCCGTGAGGCTCACGCCGACCGAGCGGACAGCGTACGAGGCGGAGTGGGGCGAGTTCTGTCGTGAGATGGACGTCGCCCGGCGCGGTCGCAACACGGCGAAGGGTCGGGCCGCGCTCCTGCGGTTCCGGCAAAAAGCCGGGCTCATTCGCGTCGACTCGACGGTCGCCTGGATCGCGCAGCAGGTCGAGGCCGAGCGACAGGTGGCGTGCTCGGTCGAGTTCGTCGCGACCGCCGCCGACCCGATTGCCGACCGGCTGCGCGACTCCGGCATCGAAGTCGCCTCGATCTACGGCCGCGACCGGTTCGACCCAGAGGCCGAGCGGCTCCGGTTCCAGACCGGGCAGGCGAGGGTCTGCGTGTTCACCACGGTCGCCTCGATCAGCCTGCATGCCCGTGAGACCCTCGCGGACGGCCGCCGTGCGAGCACAGCGCCGCGGGTCGGTGTCTTCCACCAGGCGCGCTTCTCCGGCATCGCCGGACGGCAGGTGACCGGCCGCACCCACCGCGACCACCAAGTCTCACCGTGGCACATCGCGTATGCCGAGGGCACCGTCGAGGAGCAGGTGGGCAAGGTGATGGTGGAGCGGATCGCCGCGGCCTCCGACACTGTGGGCGGCGACACCACTGGCCTCGCCGACCTCGCCCAACTCCTCGGAGCCGATTGGCTGCCCGTCACAACCCTGACCGCGGACGGCACCTGACCGGGCTCAGCTCAGGTGCGGGACCTCGGCGGTGTAGAGAAACCACCCGGTCGTGAGGTGCTGCACTCCGCCGCCTGCCGGCGTATCTCCAGGTCGGCTTGGCAGTGCGGTCCTGTCGAGGAGCGCTGGCCTCCCTGAACGACTGCCGAGCGTTCTGCCGCCGTAGCCCGGTTGAGCGGCGCTGGGCGGGGTACGCCTCTCCCATGGCTCCTTCAGCGTTGGTTCGCCCGCAGGACGGTAAGTGGATCGCCGGTGTCTGCTCCGGACTGGCCAACCGGTTCGGAGTGCCGACTGGGGTGGTGCGGTTGCTGTTTGTGATCTTCGGGCTGTTCGGAGCGGGCGAGATCGCCTACATCGTGCTGTGGGTCTTGATGCCCAAGGGCTGACCGCTCCCTGATCCACCGCGGTCGCGCCCTCGCCGACGTACGTCGCGACCGTTGGCGCTAGAAGGCGTGAGGCCGTCAAGCGTTAAGCAAAGCCCCTCAACCGGACTCTGCGAAGGAACGACATGAACGGCGATGCGTGACCGGGGGACAACAACCTGCGTCATAACGCCGCCAGTCGGGGACCTCCGGATCTGCCGATGCAGCGCTTCTCTGGTTATTGACGACTGATCGTCGCGAAGCGCGCTCGTTGCCGCCGCTACTTCTACGCCAGCACGATCGGCTCGATCTCGTGGCGACGAGGTGCTAGCGAGTCGAAGCCGGCGTCTAGCGGCGCTTGACCCAAGCCCGGAGTCGTGACCATACAGACAGGTTCTTCTCTCGCGGAGAGTCCCAGTCCGCCTCGGAAAGCGCCGACGGCTGGAGAACCTCGGGTCGATCGGCGCCAGCATCAAGCAGCTCGTCGAGACTGGTGAATGTTGGCTCCCACTCCGCGTCGTCCCACGATCGGCGAGCCGCTTGCGCGTCCTCGCTGTTCGAGAACTCCATTAGTTCCGCGTCATGCGCGGACGCCGCGTACCCGACCGCATCCAGAAGCCGTCTGGCTGCGGCGTCGCTAAGGCCGAGCCGCTTGGCGAGGACTGAGGGGTACCAAGCGTTCTTGGACTCGACGAACTGCTTCAACTTCCTGGGATAGAGGACGTGCCGGCCGGCCCAGTTGGCAGCCAGTTCCTCGAGCTCCTCACACCTCTTGGTGTCGTGCCGAAGGAGCACCCGATCTACTCCGACACCGAGCAGGACAACCGGGAACTCCTGCAACAACCAGAGAACCAGCGATGTGATCTGGAAGCCATTGCCACCGAACTCGCCCGGTCGTGTGACGACGAGAAGGTCTTCATCGGACGAGTAGTGACCCTCCGCGATTGCCTTGGCCAGATAGCGCAGAGGCATCTGTGGGGGGTGGCGAAAGTGGACGAGGCCGTGCTCGTCGATGCCGAACGCATCTGCCGGCTCGAACGGCATGACTGTCGCCACGTTGCCCTCACGACGAACCGTCGCGAGCCACCACCACTCGGCCGAGAAGGGCGGAGCGTCTACTTGAGGCTCGACGCCGATGAGGTCGGGCCTCTGCTCGCCGATGATCCGGCTGACCACGTCGTGAACGCTGGCCTCGGTGTCGGACGGGACCTCGACCTCGCCATATCTCACGAGTTCGTCCCAAGACATGGGCGGTCGCGGGTTGGCACCCACGTCCAGATGCGGGGCAAGAATGAGTCTCACTGTTCGCCTTCCTGGTCTGAGCTTGAGGCCACTACCAGCGTCCCTTTGAGTCCCTTCGCGACTGAAGGTAGGCCATATAGACCACGTAGGCCCCCCGATCAGGCCTCCCAAGGCGGAGCCCACGTCGAGACCCCGATGAGTGCGTCTTACCACCGCCTGTCGGACATCGCGGTGTGCAGCTTCGGCTGGCAGTCGCCTGCCCACCGCAGGGATGTAGCTGACCGAAGCGGCGTCGACGCAGTCCGAACAGCCCGCTGCTAGTTGCAGTTTTAGTTGCAGTTCGCCGTCGTTCAGCACCGGTCGCCTGGGTCCGATTAGCCGTCCCTGAGCGTAAATGGACCCCGCCGGACGCCAGTGAACCCCTTGACTTGCGTCTGAAAAGTGGAAGGTCGGCGGTTCGACCCCGCCCCTGCCCACGAGCATGCGAAGGCCCTCACCGGGTTCCGGTGGGGGCCTTCGGCTTGTGTGGCCGCGGACGAGAGCCGGCCGAGCTCGGGACCACGAGCACGGCGGCGGCGCGCCACCTCGACACCGGCGACGGCCCGAACCGACAATGACACGACAGCCCCCACCGAAGGAGCCGTGTCGTGACGATCCGGGTGTTCCTGCTCGATGATCATGAAGTTGTCCGCACCGGACTCAAGCACCTGCTCGAGAGCACCGGCGAGATCGAGGTGGTCGGTGAAGCGAGTACGGCGGCGTCGGCACTGGCACGCATCCCTTCTGCTCGTCCGGACGTGGCCATCCTCGACGCCCGCCTCCCGGACGGGAGCGGAATCGACGTGTGCCGCGAGGTGCGCTCCGCTGATCCGGGGATCAAGGCCATCGTGCTGACGTCATACGACGATGACGAAGCGCTCTTCGCCGCCATCATGGCCGGCGCGGCCGGATACGTTCTCAAGCAGGTGAGCAGCGGTGACCTGATCTCGGCCGTCCGCCATGTCGCCGCGGGCGGTTCGCTTCTCGACCCGACTCTGACCGCGAAGGTCATGGAGCGCATTCGCGAGGGCGCTGCCGGGGAGCCTGATGAGCTCAAGTCGCTGACGCCACAGGAACGCCGAATCTTGGAGCTCGTCGCCGAGGGCATGACCAACCGTCAGATCGGTGAACGGCTGTTCCTTGCCGAAAAGACGGTGAAGAACTACATGTCGAACGTGCTGGCAAAGCTGGGCCTTGAGCGACGCACACAAGCAGCCGTCTTCGCCTCGAAACTGCTCAAGGGGTGACCGGAGGTGCACCCCGAGGACGGCTTGCTGCTGCGAGTCTTGAAGTCAGCAAGTCCAGCCTGACCGTCAGGCTGGCACGCTCCACACCACTCGAGTCCCTCGCCCGCCGTTGGAACCGACGTCGAAGGTCCCGCCGTAGCTCTCAGCCCGAGTCCGCAGGTTGGCCAAGCCGCTCACGTGCTCTGGTGACTCAAAACCCTTGCCGTCGTCGGCAACCTCGACGGTGATCTGACCCGCCGCCGCGTTCACCACGACCTCGATCATGGACGCCTCGGAGTGCTTGACCGCATTCGTCACGGCTTCCGTGACAACGGCCGCGATGTCGTCGGTCAGCGATGCCCCCGCCACCAGGTCCACCGGACCGAGGAAGCTCGCCCGCGGCCTGACCGCGCCCTCGCTGACCTGGTCGACGATCTCGAGCACGCGAGCTCGCAGACTCACCGATGAGCTCGACGGGTCCCGCTGCATGGCGAAGATGCTCTGTCGGATCTGGGCAATCGCACCATCGATGGCGCGGATCTGCTCACCGATTCCCTTGGCGGTGACCGGGTCGGCTCCGCCGGCGATGACTTGCAGGTTCAAGCCGGCTCCGAAGAGTTGCTGGATGACGAAATCGTGCAGGTCGCGCGCGATCCTTGCTCGGTCCTCCAGGACGGCGTACTGCCGCCGCGCCTCCTTGACCGCCGCTCGCTCCATCGCAACGCTGATGTGGCCGGCGAAGGACATAGCCATGTCGACATCGCGGTCAGTGAAGACCCCACCCCCGGGGCCATGAGCGACGCACAGAACTCCCCCAGCCCGTCCCTCTACGGCGAACGGAACGACCATCATCTCCCTGAGGAGGCTCTGTTCCTGAAAGCCGGGATTGCCCAGGGCCGACATGTCGTCCACGACCCTGGGCTGTCCCGACACGATCGCGTCACCAGCCACCGTGCCCGTGACCGGGAACGTCATGGCGAGTAGGTCGTCAGCGCCAATCCCTCGGGCCTGGTCCACGACGAGGTGTTCGCCACCGGCATCGGCGACAACCACGCTGACCAGGTCGGCACCGGCGAGCTCGGCGACTCGATCGATGAGAAGCTCGATCTCGCTTCCGTCGTCGGTCGAAGCCAGGTGCCGCGTCACCTCGGCCAACGAGCTCGACCACCGAGCCCGGTACTGAGAGTCCTCGTACAACCTGGCGTTCTCGATGGCCACCGCTGCGGTGGCCGCGAGTGCCTGCGCGAGCTCCTCGTCATCCGCGCTGAAGGCGCCGTTCAGGCTGTCGGTCAGGTAGAGGTTGCCGAACACTGACTCGCCCACCCTGATCGGGACACCGAGAAAGCTCTCCATGGGGGGATGGTGGGCCGGGAACCCGCTGGACCGGGGGTCCGACGACAGGTGCTCGAGGCGGACCGGGACCGGGTCCTCGATCAACGCCCCCAGCAGACCCTTGCCCTGGGGAAGGCTGCCGATGCGCTGCGCGACGTCGTCGTCTATCCCGACGGGGATGAACTGCACCAGTCCGCCGTCGACACCGATGACTCCCATCGCCCCGTAGCGGGCGCGCAGAAGACCCATCCCGATCTCGACAATCCTGCGCAGCACCGTGGGGAGGTCGAGGTTGCTTGTGAGCTCATTGTTGACCTGGACGAGCTCGCGCAGTCGCGCCTGGGCGTCGACGACCTGTCCCGCACGCTCGACCAGCTGCGCCACCAGCGTCTCGATCTCGAGAGTGGGTCCGGTCGACCCGGCTTTGCTGCCAGTCATGGATCTCCTGTGACTCGAGCTCGGGACGTTGGTCCTTCATCTTGTGGCCCCACGTCGGTGCCGCACATCCGTCCACCCGACCAGGTTGGGTGACAGTCCCGGACCTGGAGGCCGCCATGAACAGCTCTCGCGCCGTCGTCGTCGGCGTCGACGACAAGCAACCCCACGCCGTGAAGTTCGCGCTGGAGGAAGCAACCCGCACAGGGTCCGAGCTCATCGTGGTGCACTCCGCAGGCCTGCCTGGTCAGACGTACGAAACCTACAGCGCTGCGACCCTCTTCGCATCACTACGCGACGCCGGGCAGGCGATCCTGGACCTCACCCGCGAGATGATCGACAGCATCGAGCACGACGTCCCCGTTCGTTACGTCCTGTCGCCCAGGGCACCCGCGGGGGCTCTCGAGCAGGAAGCGCGGGATGCCCGCCTCCTCGTCATCGGTACCGAGAAGGCCTCATGGTTCGAGCGCCTGCTCGGCGGCGCCATCGCCGAGCACCTCGTCCGCCATGCCGCCGTCCCCGTTGTCGTCGTACCCGAACGGGACCATCACCGCGAGAAGGCCGACGTCGTGGTCATGATCGACGGGAACAGCGCGGCTCGCGGTCCGCTGCGCTTCGCTTTCGACGCGGCGACGGCCCGTAACGGGGTTCTCCACGTCCTCCACGCCACACCCCCCGGCACTGCTCCGGAGGACGCCCTGGCGGCTCAGGCGGCAGTCAGCGAGGTGCTGGCGGGCTGGCGGGCTGAGTTCCCCGACGTCCAGGTTCGTACCGAGTTCGTCACCGCACATCCCCCCGAGGCCTGCCTGGAGGCCACGGCGAGCGCCGGCCTCGTCGTACTCGGGCGACCGAGCGGACGCCCGGTGCCGCTGGCGCTGGCCCGCCCCGTCGCTGCGCAGGTCGTGCGTCGCGCCAAGTGCCCGGTGGTCATCATCCCTCTGAGCTTCCGGAGCGCAGCATGACGATCACCCCGGTGACACCCGAGCAGAGGAGACAGTCGTGACCACGTTGAGCTGGGTTGAGCACGAGGGGGGACAGCGACCTCGGCGGATTCGTCGACTGGTGGCTCTGGCCTCGATCTCCGCGACCATCACTGATCGCCCTCAGATCGGCCGAGCAACCCTCCACACGGCTCGCTTCGAATGGCGACCGAAAAGGGCCTAGCTTCCTCCCGTCAGCGAAAGGCCTCGAAGCCCGCGATCGTGATCCCGGCGGCGACGAGGCTCCAGAACACGGTGGCCCCGCCGATCCACGCGAAGGTCCGCGCGGGCCCCACTCCGGTGGCCACGGCAACAAGGGCGGATACCTGGGTGCCGAGCCCGAGGGGGCCCAACAGCGCGAGCAGGGGGAGACCGCCGCGATCCATGATGTGCTCGATCCGGTCCCGCCGCCTCCGCCTCCTCGCGGCGCGACGATGCGCCACATGGGGCTCGGCCTGTGCGTCACGCCTCGCCGCGCGTCTTCTCCGTCGTGCAGCGATCCGCTCCCTGCCCCAGTCGCCGGCGAAGGCGGCGAGGCCCACGGTGAGCAGGTTGCCGACCACGCCCGCGATGAGCACGGGCACCACGGGAAGGCCCGCGATGATCCCGCCCGGGATCACCACCACGGCCTCGAGCCACGGCAGCGCACCGCCGGCGAAGACTCCGAGGAGCCCCCACCACACCGAGTCACCCACACGGCCCTCCCTCGTCGTCTCTCCTGCGCCCCACAGTGCCGTGGGACCGGTGGGAGCGCCTCAGGCAGGCGTGAGGCCCACCTCACAGGGCGTTCGGGGTGTCAGCGGCCGAACCCCGGGCACAGGAGGTGTATGAGCAACGACAAGGCAGCATCAGAAGCCCGCGAAGGATTGTTGGACAACGTCGCCGGCAAGGCCAAGGAAGTGGCCGGCGCCGTGACCGGCAAGGACGACCTGGTCGAGGAGGGACAGCTCCAGCAGGCCGAGGCCCGCAACCGCAAGGAAGCCGTCGCCGACGAGGCCGTCGCCGACGCCAAGAAGGCGGAGGCTGCCCAGGAGATCAACGAGACCAACCGCGAGGCCGCCCAGCAGAAGGCCGCAGCGCGTGCCCAGGCCGAGCGCGAGGAGTCCGTCGCGGACGCCCAGCGCTCCCAGGAGCAGGCCGCCGCCGACCGCGAGGCCGCTGTGCAGGAATCCCTCGGCAAGAAGCAGGCCGAGAAGCAGGCCGACCAGATCGCCGAGGCCAAGTTCAACGAGGCCGAGGACATCGCGGAGGACGCGACCGACGCCGAGAAGCAGGCCGCCGCCGAGAAGCGCCGCCTCGAGCGCGAGGCCGCCGCCGCCGACCAGCAGGCCGCGCAGCTGCGCGCCCAGACAGAGAGCTGAGGACCACCATGATCAAGAACATCATTGCCCTGCCCTACGAGTTGGCTCGTCTCCCGCTTGTCCTCGTGGACAAGAACCTGGGCGACAAGCTCCCGAAGGACTCCGGCCCGGGTGTGTTCCTGGACCGGACCATCGGGTCCGCCGACAAGCTCGCCGGAGCGGTGCTGCGCAACCGCAGCATCGCCCAGCGCGGTGCCGAACGCATCGACCGCTCCGAGAAGGTCGCCACCGCCGCCCGCCTGGAGGAGGAAGCCTCCGCGCGACGTGAGCAGGCCCGCGAAACCGCCACTGCCGGCAGCAAGAAGGCCGCGCAGAAGCGGAAGACGGCCCAGAAGCGCGCTGCGGACGGTCTCGAGGAGGCCGACGTCGCCGAGGCGCGGGGCAAGCAGGAGGCCAAGGCCAAGGCCTCGAAGTCGGCCGCGCAGAAGAAGGCAGCCGCCAACAAGCGGGCCGCCAGCCGCACCGCGACCGCCGAGAAGCGCAAGGACAGCGTCGAGTCCGCCGCCGAGGCCAAGAAGAAGGCCGCCCAGAAGGAGGCGAAGACCGAGCTCGACGAGGCCCGCGAGACCAAGCAGGCCGCCGACAAGGCCCGCGCCGACGCCGAGCGCCTCAGCGACCTCACCGAGGCCAAGCAGCAGGAGCGCAAGCAGGACTGAGCACCACCACCGCAGGTCGCTGACCTGCGCGAAGGCCCCCACCGGATTCCGGTGGGGGCCTTCGACGCGTCGGGCTCAGCTGCCGGCGGGGACGTCCCCGCGCCACGAGCCGCTCTCGTTCCCGCGGCCCTCCACGAGCTCCTTGAACCGCGCGAGGTCCTTGCTGACCTGGCGGTCGTCGACGTTGACCGCCGAGGCGACCTTCTCGGCCACGCCGGAGGGCTGCCAGTCGACCTGCACCATCACCCGGGTCTTCGCATCGTCGATGCGGTGGAACGTGACCACCCCGGCATGCTCGGCCTCACCGTGACGTCGATGGATTGCTGGATCTGGGCGATGAGTGATCGCTCCTTGTCGGTGGGATACGCCCGGTGTCGTACCCAGCCGACCCCCGATCATCCGACCCTGCAGCGGCGTACGCCGACAGCACCGCCACCGCTGCCACACGCCGTCGATGCATGCCGATGCCGTGAGTGGGCACGACTGAAGAGCAGGCCCGCGCGCCACCGTCGCGCCGGACCCCTCGACCACAGGAGGACTCACCATGAAGAAGTTGACTCTGCTCGTCGGAATCGGTGCCGGCTACGTACTCGGCACCCGCGCCGGCCGTGAGCAGTACGAGAAGATCGTTGGCACGGCCCGGAGCCTCTGGAAGGACCCCCGCGTCCAGGAGAAGGCCGACCAGGCCCAGCACCTCGCCAAGCAGAAGGCCGGCGAGGCCCAGGAGGTCGTGAAGGAGAAGGCCGCTGAGAGGAAGAGCGACGACAGCTCGCAGTCCGGCGGTCTCTCCAGCGTGGACACCCCCGGCGCCCCGGGCCAGCACTCCGGTGGTCTGCCGTGACCCAGACCAGCCCCACCAGCCAGCCGGGCCAGCCGGTTGGTCCGACGACCGGCGAGCTGGTCTCCCGGCTCTCCGAGGACATGTCCCGGCTCATCCGCGACGAGCTGCGCCTGGCCCAGGCCGAGATGACGACGAAGGCCAAGCACGCCGGCATCGGCGTCGGGCTCTTCGGCACCGCCGGCCTCATCGCGTTCTACGCGGGCGGCGTGCTGATCGCCACCGCGATCCTCGCGCTGGCGCTGGTCCTCGACGCCTGGCTCGCTGCCTTGATCGTCGGCGTCGTGCTCCTCGCCGCAGCCGGCGTCGCCGGACTGGTCGGCAAGAAGCAGGTCGACCAGGCGACGCCCCCCGTGCCCACCGAGGCCGTCGAGAGCGTCCAGCGTGACATCGACGCCGTGAAGAAGGGACGACACCGATGACGACCGGACCTGACGACGATCAGCAGACGAGCTCGGGGAAGCCCGACACGGCGGACATCGAGGCCGACATCGCCGCCACCCGCGAGGACCTCGCCGAGACCGTCGACGCGTTGTCGGCCAAGCTCGACGTCAAGGCGCGCGCGCACGACAAGGCCGAGCACACCAAGGAGCAGATCCGCGACTTCACGACCGATCCTGCAGGCAGGCCGACCCCGCTGCTCGGTGCCGCGGGCGCAGTCGCCGCAGGCGTGGTCGCGATGCTGCTGGTCCGGGCCTGGCGCCGCCGCCACTGAACCGCCCGTCGGGTTGGATGGGCCGGTGACCTCGATCGCCGATCCCCTCTCCTTCCCGCACGGCCCCGACTGGGCCAACCGCCTCGCGCTGGCCCCGTTGACCAACACCCAGAGCCACATCGACGGAACCCTGTCCGACGACGAACGCGCGTGGCTGGTCGCCCGCGGCCGCGGCGGCTTCGGCCTGGTCATGACCTGCGCGGCGTACGTCGCCCCCGCCGGCCAGGCGTGGCCCGGCCAGCTCGGCATCGCTTCCGACGACCAGCTGCCGGGCCTTACTCGGCTGGCCTCCGAGCTCGCCGCCACCGGCACCCGCTCGGCGGTGCAGCTCCACCACGGTGGTCGCCGCGCGGCCCCGGCGCTCAGCGGCCGGGCCAACCAGTGCCCGTGGGACGAGCCGTCGAAGGACGCTGTGGCGATGTCCACCGGCGAGGTCGAGGAGATGATCGCCGACTTCGTGGCCGCCGCGGTCCGCGCCGAGCGGGCGGGCTTCCACGGCGTGCAGCTGCACGGCGCGCACGGCTACCTGCTGGGCCAGTTCCTCGACGGACGCCACAACCACCGCACCGACGGCTACGGCGGCTCGTTCGACCATCGGATCCGGGTCGTCCTCGAGGTGCTGGAGGGCGTCCGCGAGGCGACCGGACCCGACTTCCAGCTCGGACTCCGGCTCACCCCGGAGGGCAGCGGGATCACCCTCGACGAGGGCCGGGAGACGGCCCGACAGGTCCTCGCGTCGGGGACGCTCGACTACCTCGACATGTCCCTGTGGGACGTCTTCATGAAGCCCCGCGGAGGTGCCGACGGCCTGCTCATCGAGCACTTCACCGACCTCCCCCGCCACGGAGCCCGGCTCGGGGTCGCCGGCAAGGTGCTCTCGGCGGCCGACGCCGCCTGGTGCCTGGAGCAGGGCGCCGACATCGTCTCGGTCGGCGTGGCGGCGATCCTCCACCACGACTTTGCCGCCCGCGCCGTCGCCGACCCGGGGTTCGTGGTCCGTGAGCGACCGGTGTCGCGTGACGACCTGCACGCCGAGCACGTCGGTCCGGCGTTCGTCGACTACCTCGCGGCCGGCTGGGACGACCTGGTGGTCTGAGCCGGAGGCCGCAGCGGGCTGCTCACTCCGGCGTGATCCGGTCCTTGACCGCCGCCACGTCGTCCATGACATGAAGCAGGTTCACCACTGCTGTGATGAGGGCTCCGTACACAGGCCAGTGCAGGCTCGACAGCCCCTCGTGGGAGAGATGGACGACCATCCGGTCGGCGTCGGCACGCAGGTCCATCACCTCGAGGTCGGGGTCGGCGATGCGGGCACCGACGCGCCCGAGGAGCTCGGTCCACCGCTGCCGGAAGTCCTCGTCCCAGTCCTGCGCCTCCACCACGGCCTCGTCCACCACGCGCGCGATGGCCCGCCCCTGCGCGACCCCCTCCTCCAGGCGCACGAGGAAGGCGGTGGTGTCATCGACGTCGAGCGTGTCCGGCGAGCCCCGACGGCGCGGGTTCGCCCACTGGCTCTCCCGGGTGAAGGAGAGCTGTGACTCGGCGTTGTCGAGGTCCGTGTCGATCTCACGGGTGCGTTCCACCCAGGCCTGCACCCCCTCCTGCTCGACGCCCTCCTCGACCTCACGCGCGATCCGCTGCAGGAGTACGCCGAGGTCCTGCCTCGCCCGGGCGATGGCGTGCTCGGCGATCCGGTCGTCCAGCGGCGGCCGCACGAGCACGTTGACGAGCATCCCCACGCTCACCCCCACCAGGGTGTCCAGGAGGCGGTGCAGCAGCAGCTGCTCCTGGTCGCCGTACCCGGCCGTGATGACGAACAGCGCCGTCGTGGCGACCGCGATCCCCTCCTCCCGGATCAGGGGGGTGCGCGCGATCAGCAGGCCGAGCAGCACCGCCACCCCCAGGCTGAACGCGCCGTACCCGAGGGTCTGGACGGCGAGGAAGGACAGGAGGATGCCCACCGCCGTCGCGATGACCGCCTGGGAGCCGCGCCACAGGGTCCGGTAGACCGTCGCGTGCACCGTGAGCAGCGCGGTCCAGGGCGCCAGGAAGGCCTGCTGCAGGTCGAAGATGTGCACCGCCACCATCCAGGCGGTGACAGTCGCCAGCGTGGCCTTCAGCACTTGGGCGATATCGGTCTGCACCTCGGGACGACGCAACGCGCGCCAGCCGTCCTGCACGAGGGCCCGCAGCCGGGAAACAGCGTTCATGACAGCCTCCTACCCTCCTGGCCCCCGAGCGCATCCGCGCGACGGCATCAAGGTCGAGCGGCGGGCGTTACGATTGCTGCGCGCAAGCAGGGCGCAGACCGAGGGGGCCCCTGCCTCCGAGAAGCAGGAGGCACGGTGACGGCTCCGACAGACGTCCCCGACGGCACGGGCGGGCCCACGTCCGCGTCCGACGCCCGCGTCGCCGCTGCGTCCCGGCTCGCGGCGGCCAGCGAGCACAACACCTCCCTCGACCGCCTGTGCGAGCTGGCGGCGGCCCTGCTGCAGGTCGCCTCGACGCAGGTGTCCCTGATCAGTGACGTGCAGGTGGTCGCCGGCGGTTCGGGCGCGGGCCTGGAGCTCGTCGGCCGGGCCACCCCGGCCGAGGACTCCCTGTGCACCGTCACCGTCGGTCTGGGCGAGACCCTCGAGGTCTCCGAGGCCCCGACCGACGAGCGGGTGAGCCACCTGCCCCCCGTCCGCGGCGGCGCGGTGGGCTCCTACCTCGGCGTCCCCCTCGTCTCGGCGGCGGGCCACGTCGTCGGCGCCCTGTGCGCCTACGACGAGAAGCCCCGGTCGTGGGACGACAGCGACGTCACCACGCTCGAGCGGCTGGCCGGCTCTGTCGTGGCCGAGCTCGAGCTGGCCGCGCTGAGCTCGGACTTCGAGACCGGCCAGGTCGCCTGGCGGCTCGCCGCCGACGCCGCCGGTGTCGGGGCGTTCGAGTGGGACCTCGTCTCCGGCGACCTCCGCTGGGACGACCAGCTCCTAGAGCTCTTCGGGCTCGACCGGACGTCCTTCAGCGGCACCATCGAGGACTTCAACGCCGCGGTCCACCCCGAGGACCGCCTACGGGTGAGCGAGGCCCTGGAGTCCGCGGTCGCGGAGGCCGGCGACTACGCCTCCGAGTACCGCATCCGGCTGCCCGACGGCCAGACCCGCTGGATCGCCGCGCGGGGCAAGGCCCTGTACGGCGAGGACGGCACCGCGGTCCGGCTGCTCGGGGCGGCGTACGACACCACGGCGGTGCAGGAGGGTGAGGCGCGGATCGCACGGGTCCTGGAGTCCATGCCCACCGCGTTCTTCCAGCTCGACCACGAGTGGCGGTTCTCCTACCTCAACGGCGAGGCCGAGAAGCTGCTGGGGCGTAGCCGCGCGGAGCTGAGCGAAGCCGTGATCTGGGACACTTTCCCCGCCGCCGTCGGCAGCGACTTCGAGCACTACTACCGGCTCGCGGTCGAGACCGACGAGCCGGTGTCCTTCGACGCCTTCTACCCCGCCCCCCTCGAGGGCTGGTACGAGGTGCGGGGCTGGCCGAACCCGGACGGCCTCGCGGTCTACTTCGTCGAGGTGACCGCCCGCCGGGAGGCGCAGGATCAGGTCGCGAGCAACGCCCGTCGCAGCGCGATGCTCGCCCACGTGACCGAGCAGCTCACCGGGACGCTCGAGACGCGGGAGGCCGTCGCCCGGCTCGGCGCCTTGGTCGTCCCGGAGCTCGGGGACTGGTGCATCGCCACGCTCGTCTCCGAGCAGGGTCACGAGGGCCGCCTCCCCATGCTCCAAGACGTCGGCGGGTGGCACCGCGACCCGCAGGCGGAACCCCTCGTGGAGCGCTTCGCCGAGATCCGGCTGCAACACCTCGGCGACTCCTCCTTCCTCCCCGGCCTGATGGCCTCCTCCCAGCCGTTGGTCGCGGCCGGAGCCACGGAGCTGCTGTGCGCGATCTTCGACGACGACGAGACCCGCGACCTCGTCACGAGGCTCGCCCCCGAGCACGCCGCGGTGGTCATGCTGCGCGGCCGGGAGCGCGTCGTCGGCATGCTCACCGTCCTGCGCGGACAGGACCGCGAGACCTTCACGCCCGAGGACCTCGACACGCTCGCCGAGGTGGCCGCCCGGGCGGGGCTGGCCCTCGACAACGCCCGACTCTTCGCCGAGCAGCGGGACCTCGCCGAAGGGTTGCAGCGCAGCCTGCTAACCGCCCCGCCCCAACCTGACCACCTGCACATCGAGGTCCGCTACGAGTCCGCCGCCGAGACCGCCCAGGTGGGTGGTGACTGGTACGACTCCTTCCTCCAGGACGACGGGAACACCGTGCTCGTCATCGGGGACGTCGTCGGCCACGACACCGCGGCGGCTGCCGCGATGGGCCAGGTCCGCAACCTGCTGCGCGGCATCGCGGTGTTCAGCGGCCTCGGGCCGGCCGACGTGCTTCGCGGTGTCGACCGCGCCCTCGAGACCCTGCAGGTCGACACCACCGCGACGGCGGTCGTCGCCCGGCTCGAGCAGACGCCCGCAGAGGTGGCTCGCGGCATCACCCGCCTGCGGTTCTCCAACGCCGGGCACCCGCCCCCGGTCCTGCTCGCACCGGACGGCAGCGTGCGTCTCCTCGACAACGACGAGCCCGACCTGCTGCTGGGCCTCAACCCCCACGTCGAACGCACCGAGCAGGTGGTCGTGCTCGAGCGTGGGTCGACGGTCCTGCTGTTCACCGACGGCCTGGTCGAGCGGCGGGGCGAGGACCTCGACACCGGCCTGGAGCGGCTCGGTCGCGAGCTGCAGCGGCTGGGGGCCAGCGGCCCGGACCTCGGCCAGCTCACCGACCGGCTGCTCGCGCGCCTCGTGCCCAGTCGCCGCGAGGACGACGTCGCGCTGGTGGCCGTGCACCTCTACCCCCAGGACCGTCCCCGTCCGGCGGAGGCCGGCGAGCCCCAGCTCCCGGCATCCGTCGATCCCCACGCTCCCGGCGCCAAGGGCAGGATCGTCCGGGCGCGGTTCGGCGCCGACCCCGCGAGCGTCCCCGGGGTCCGGGCATTCGTCCGCGACGCGCTCGAGGCCCGCGGCAGCGGTCTCGTCGAGGACGCCGAGCTCTGTGTCTCCGAGCTCGCGGCGAACGCCGCCCTGCACAGCGGGGGCCCCTTCATGGAGGTGTCAGTGCGCCTCGACCCGGATGCCGTCACGATCACGATCGCCGACGAGGGTGACGTCCCGCTCGAGGCCGTGTCCCCGCGCATGGCGGTGCAAGAGGACCGCGCACCCGACGACGAGGCGACCACCGGCCGGGGCCTGGGCATCGTCTCCGTCCTCGCCTCCGAGTGGGGCGTGGAGCGCACCCCCACCGGCAAGCGGGTGTGGGCCCGTCTGGTCGAGGGTCATGCCGAGCAGGCCGTCCGCCCCCCGGACTCCGCCCCGACACCAAGCAGCCAGGGCCCCTCCACCAAAGCCGTGCCGGACGGGTGGGGACTCGTCCGACTCCTCGGCGCCCCGGTGGACCTCATGGTCCGCCAGGACCAGCACCTCGACGAGCTGGTCCGCGAACTGCAGCTGCTCGAGGCAGACCAGGACAACCAGCGCTCCCGGGACCTCGCGGCCGAGCTCGGTGACCTGCTGGGCGGTCCCGCGCACGCCCGGCACCTGGGCCGGCGTACCGCCCAGGAAGCCGCCGACGCCGGCCTCGTCGAGGTGGACATGGAGATGGTGCTGCCGCACGACGCGGCGCCGGTGATGCAGCGGGTCCAGGAGGTCGTCGCCGCGGCCGACCGGCTGTGCGAGCAGGAGCTGCTGCTCACCCTGCACACCTCGGCGGACGTGCGCGCCCTGCGTGCCTGGATGACCGACCAGATCGTCGGCCAGCTCCTCGAAGGGCGCCCGGCCGAGCCCTGGGAGACCTGGCTCCGCAGGACGCGCCGGGCCTGACAGGTCCCGCTCCACTCGCCCCACGTCGCGGATCAGGTGTGCCTCGCTCGGGCGCCGGGTACCTCCCGGCCAACCCCGAGAGGACGGACCCACATGAGCACCACGGACGACGTCGTCGACCTCCTCGTCGACCAGCACGAGCGGATCCGCGGGCTCCTCGCGCGGGTCGCGGAGGCCGCCCCCGGCCCGGCACGGCAGGAGGCCTTCGCCGAGCTGCGCCGCCTGCTGGCGGTGCACGAGACCGCCGAGGAGATGGTGGTCCACCCCGCGATGCGTCGCTTCGGCGCCAACGACGTCGTCGACGCCCGGCTTGCCGAGGAGCACGACGCCAAGGAGGCCCTCTCCACCCTCGACGGGATGGACATGGCTGACCCGGCCTTCGACGACCGGTTCGCCACCCTCCGCACGATGGTCCTCGAGCACGCGGAGGCGGAGGAGCGCGACGAGCTCCCGCTGCTGCGTGAGCACGCCAGCAGCACCGAGCGGGTGTTGATGCGCCGCGCGGTGCAGGCCGCCGAGGCGGTGGCGCCGACCCACCCGCACGCCGGGGTCGAGTCGCTCACCGCGAACGTCGTCGTCGGGCCAGCCGCCTCGGTGGTCGACCGGGCGCGGGACGCCGTGCGGGCGGTGCTGGGCAGCGGTCAGTAGTCCTTCCGGCAGGGCAGTCCACCCTGCGGCCGCGTCGTGGCGCGCGTCACCCGGGCCGCCGTACTCTCAGGCCCGCCCCTCCGCCCGGAGGACCTGCGCGCAGCGGACGACCCGAGCGGAGAAACGCCATGGGCTTCATGAAGCCGGAGTACCCCGACGTCGACCTGGAGACGTGGCGGCGCACCCCTCGCGAGGAGCGGTTGCGCACGCTGACCCGGCACTGGGTCGAGCACGGCTTCGGCAGCCCGTCGGGGGTCTACCTCTTCTACGTCCTCAAGTGCGTGCTGTACGCCGGTGGCGCGCTGCTGGTCATCTCCACCACCCCGGGCCTCGGCGGGGTGGGCGACGTCGCGTCGTGGTGGGACCAGCCGGTCGTCTACCAGAAGCTCATCGTGTGGACGCTGCTCTTCGAGGTCGTCGGCCTCGGCTGCGGCTCGGGTCCGCTCACGTCGCGCTTCGTGCCCCCGATCGGCGGCATCGTCTACTGGCTGCGGCCCGGCACCATCCGGCAACCCCCGTGGCCGAGCCGGGTGCCGCTGACCGCGGGCGACCGCCGTACCGCGCTCGACGTGCTGCTCTACGCCGGCGTGCTCGCCTCGGCGGGCTGGCTGCTCACCCGGCCGGGGGACGGCACGTCCGTGCCGGGCTTCGGTGACCTCGGCCTGCTCGACCCGGTCCACACGCTGCCCCTGCTCGCCACGCTCGGCGTGCTCGGGCTACGGGACAAGACGATCTTCCTCGCGGCCCGGGGCGAGCAGTACTGGCTCTCGCTGCTCGTCTTCTTCTTCCCCTACGTCGACCTCGTCATCGGGCTCAAGCTCGTCATGCTCGCGCTGTGGTGGGGCGCGGCGACCTCGAAGCTCAACCACCACTTCCCCTACGTGGTGGCCACGATGATGAGCAACGCGCCGTTCATGCCGCGCCGGCTCAAGCGGCTCTTCTACCGTGACGCCCCGCGCGACATCCGTCCCTCACGGCTGCCGAAGGTGCTCGCCCACCTCGGCACCGCGACCGAGCTGGCGATCCCGTTCTTCCTCGTCTTCCTCGGCGACGGCGGCTTCTGGACCTGGGCGGCGGTGGCCTACCTGGTCGTCTTCCACATCCACATCTTCTCGACGGTGCCGATGGGCGTGCCGCTGGAGTGGAACCTCTTCTTCATCTTCTCGCTGTTCTTCCTCTTCGGCGCGCACGGCGACGTCACGGTGTGGGACATGCAGTCGCCGTGGCTGCTCGTGCTGCTCGTCCCGCCGCTGCTCCTGCTCCCCGCGCTCGGCAACGTCCGCCCCGACCTCGTGTCGTTCCTGCCCTCGATGCGGTACTACGCCGGGAACTGGGCCACCAGCATCTGGATCTTCCGCGGCGACGCCGCCGACCGCATGGAGTCGTCCCTGACCACCGCCTGCCGCCTCCCGGTGCACCAGCTGTCCATGCTGTACGACGAGCGCACCGCCGTCGTCATGGCCGAGAAGGTCGGCAGCTGGCGGTCGATGCACACCCACGGTCGCGCCCACAACGGCCTCATCGACCGGGTCACCCAGGGCCAGGACGACGTCACGCTGCTCGACGGTGAGCTGGTCGCCGGGTTCGCGCTCGGGTGGAACTTCGGCGAGGGCCACCTGCACGACGACCAACTGCTCGAGGCGGTGCAAGCCCGCTGCGGGTTCGCGCCCGGCGAGCTGCGGGTGATCACCCTGGAGGGGCAGCCGATCCACCGCCCGACCCAGGACTACGAGGTGCACGACGCCGCGACCGGCCTGCTCGAACGGGGCCGTGTCAGGGTGGCCGACATGCTCACCCGCCAGCCGTGGCCCACCGACGGCCCCGACTACCCGGTCGTCGACGTGGAGACCTTCGCGCCCCTCACCGGGCTGCCCGCCGCCGAGGAGCGGCCCGCCGGGTCCGCGCCGTGACCACCGCGGTCGTCGTCGGCAGCGGACCCAACGGGCTCGCCGCCGCGCTCACGCTCGCGGCGGCGGGGGTCGCCGTACGCGTGGTGGAGGCGGGTGAGCGTCCGGGCGGGGGAGCGCAGTCGCGCGAGCTCACGCTGCCGGGGCTGCTGCACGACGAGAGCTCGGGCTTCCACCCGCTCGCGCTCGGCTCGGCCTTTGCCGCCGAGCACGACCTCGCCGGGGCCGGGCTGGTCTGGCGGTGGCCCGAGGTGCAGTTCGCCCATCCGCTCGACGGGGGGCGCGGGGCCGCGGTCTGGCAGTCGGTGGCGACGACCGTCGACCACCTCGGTGCCGACGGTCGTGCGTGGGAGCGGATCTTCGGGGGGCTGACCGACCGGTTCGACACGATCGCGCCGGAGTTCCTCCAGCCGGTGCTGCACGTGCCGCGCCACCCGCTCCACCTGGCCCGGTTCGGTGCCGCGGCGGGGCTACCGGCCAGCGTGCTGGCCCGGGCGTGGTCGACCGAGGAGGGGCGGGCCCTCTTCGCCGGGGCGGCGGCGCACGCGTTCCGGCCGCTCACCAGCCTGGCCTCGTCCGCCATCGGGGTCGCCCTGACCACCGCCGCGCACGCGTTCGGCTGGCCCGTCGCCGAGGGCGGCACGGGCGCCATCACCGACGCGGTGCTCCGCCGGGCGCGCGAGCACGGCGTCCAGGTCGAGACCGGCCGCACCGTCACCGACCTCCGCGAGCTCGGCTCCCCCGACCTGGTGCTGCTCGACACCGCCCCCGGGGCGGCGGCCCGCATCATCGGACCGACCCTGCCCGACCGGGTGGCGCGGGCCTACCGGCGCTACCGCCACGGGCCCGGCGCCTTCAAGGTCGACTACGCGGTCGAGGGCCCGGTGCCGTGGACCCACGAGGCGTCGCGGCGCGCCGGCACCCTCCACCTCGGGGGCACCCTCGAGGAGGTCGCCGCGACCGAGCGGGAGGTCGTGCGCGGCCGGATGCCCGAGCGCCCGTTCGTCCTCGTCGGCCAGCAGCACCTCGCCGACCCGAGCCGCAGCAACGGAGACCTGCACCCGCTCTACGCCTACGCCCACGTCCCGGCGGGCTTCACCGGCGACGCCACCGAAGCGATCACCGCGCAGATCGAGCGCTTCGCCCCCGGCTTCCGCGACCGCATCCGGGCGGTGCACGTGCGCACGACCACCGACCTGGAGCGGGAGAACGCCAACTACGTCGGCGGCGACATCGTCACCGGCGCCAACGACGCCCTGCAGCTGCTCTTCCGGCCCCGGGTCACGACGCGCCCCTACGCCACCGGCGTCCCCGGGGTCTACCTCTGCTCGGCGGCCACGCCGCCCGGCGCAGGGGCGCACGGCATGTGCGGCCACCACGCGGCCCGGGCGGCACTGCGGGACCTCGCCCGGCGCTGAGCACCTCCGCTTGTCGGGACCCGGGATGCTGGAGGACGTGCCCCCGTCTCGAGAGCCGGTCCCGCCCGAGCCGATCTCACCGGCCGCGCCTCCCCTGCGGCGCCCGGTGATCATGCGCCAGTACTGGCGCGACCTGACCTACCTGCACTGGGCGGTCGACCCGGAGCGAGTCGCCGACCGGATGCCCCCCGGCGTACGTCCGGACACGCTGGCGGGCCGCACGTACGTCGGTCTGGTGCCGTTCCGGATGGTCGGTGCGGCCCCGGGACGTCTGCGCGGCGTGCCCTACCTCGGCACGTTCCTCGAGACGAACGTGCGGCTCTACTCCGTCGACGAGACCGGCCGACGGGGCGTGGTGTTCCTCAGCCTCGACACCGACCGGCTGGCGATCGCGCTGGGCGCCCGCGCCGCGTTCGGCGTCCCCTACCGCTGGGCGCGGATGCGGCATACTCGGACCGACGTGCCCACCGGCACCCTCCACCGGTACGACGCCCGGTTGCGCTGGCCGCGCACGCGGGCGACGTCCGCGGTGGCAGTCCGCGTCGGGCCGCCTCGCGAGGCCACGGAGCTGGACCGCTTCGTGTCGGCCCGCTGGGGCCTGCACACCCGGCTCCCCGGGCGCACGGTCTACGTGCCGAACGCCCACGAGGAGTGGCCGCTGCACGACGCCGAGCTGGTGGAGCTGGACTCCGCCCTGATGGCCTCCGTCGGGCTGGGCGAGCTCACCGACCGAGTGCCGGACCACATCGCGTTCAGCCCGGGGGTGCACACCGAGTTCGGGCTGCCTGGGGACGCGCGGCGGCCGCGCCGCTGACCATCCCCGGGCCGCCCGGCTCAGCCGGCGATCTCGTCGAGGTCGACCTGCTCGTCCGCGGGAGGTGCCTCGACCGAGAAGTCCTCGTCGAACTCGGAGAAGGCGATCGACCCCTCCGTGGCGTGCCGCAGCTCCAGCATGTGGTGGGGCTCGGAGGCACGGACGAAGGCCGTCAGCTCGTCCTCGTCGTCGGTGTAGGTCACCGGCACGACCTCCTCGCCGTCGAGGTCGGTCACCTCGCCCTTCTCCGCGTCGCCCTCGTCGCCCTCGTCCTCGAAGAGCGACTGGAGGTCGCAGATCTCCTCGGCGGTGCCGTCGTCGTCACTGACCCACTTGCCCTCGACGATGGCGAGCAGCTGCTCGAGGTCAGGCCCGGTGGCCCCGGACTGGAGCTCCCAGAAGCTGCGGTCGGGGCGGATCCAGTCCTCGCCGTCGACGCTGAGGACCTCCACGCTCGCCTCGTCGATCGTCATCGAGCCGGTGCAGTCACCCGACTCCGAGACCTGGACGTCGATCCCGAGCTCCTGGCCCTCGTCGGTGATGGAGCCCTTCATCCGGAAGGAGGACACCTCCGCCATCGCCTCCTGGGCGGCGTCGAGGACCTCCTCGCCGCTCGCGTCCGCGAGCGCGTCGCTGCCCCCGCCGCAGCCGGCCAGCAGCAGCGCGGCCGCTGCCACCCCGGTCGTCGTGATCAGGCCCCGGTGGACGCGCATGGTCTTCCCTCTCGTCGTGGTGGCGACATCAGACCACGGGTGGGAGCCCAGCGCGGCACGGCTGCTCGTCGAGTCGTCGGCGCCAATGACCACGCGGCGGGTCTCCGCGGTGTGCGGTTCGCGCACGACGACGACGGGGCCGTGGACGACGGCACCGGTAGATGCAGTCATGACGGCACCCTACGGTGACGTCAGCGTTGGCTGCCCGCCGCGCCCCTGGCCCCCGTGGAAGCGGGTGGCCCCGGCGACGGACCCCTCGGGTCCCTCGTCGGAGAGCGGGACGACTCCGTGGCGGAACTCGTTGGCGATCGCGGCCTCCTCGTCCAGACCCCACTGCTCCAGCATCGACAACCGGTCGTGGCGCAGGCACGTCTGGGGCAGCGCGGCCAGCTCGTGGGCGAGCTGAACGGCCGCCTCCCGCGCGGCCCCCGAGGGCACCACTCGGTTGGCGAGCCCGATCGCCAGCGCCTCCTCCGCCCCCACCTCGCGACCGGTGAGGACCAGGTCCATCGCCCGGGACTGACCGATCAGCCGGGGCAGCCGGACGGTCCCGCCGTCGATGAGGGGTACACCGAAGCGCCGGCAGAAGACACCGAGCACGGCGTCGTCGGCGACCACCCGGAGGTCGGCCCACACCGCGAGCTCGAGGCCACCGGCGACGGCGTGCCCCTCGATCGCGGCGACCACCGGCTTCCCGAGCCGCATGCGGGTGCACCCCATCGGCCCGGGCCCGTCCGGGGCGACCCGGTTGCCGCGTCCGTCGGCGATGGCGTGCAGGTCCGCCCCCGCACAGAAGGTGCCGCCGGCCCCGGTCAGCACCGCCACCCGGGCGTCCGGGTCGGCGTCGAAGGCCGCGAAGGCCGCGTGCAGAAGCTCGGCGGTCGGCCGGTCGACGGCGTTGCGCACCGACGGGCGGTCCAGGGTCACGACGGTCACCGGACCGTCCTGCTCGACAGTGACGGCGGGGCGGGCGGCGGAGTCCATGGCCGCAGTCTCGCCCACGCCGCTTAGGGCAGCCAGACCCCGCGCAGGCGACCGACCTCACGGATCCGCTGCTCGGCGAGCCGGTCCGCGGCATGCGCGGTCGTCACTTCCTCGGCGGCGGCCAGCGCGAACACCCGTCGGGTGGTGTCGAAGATGCCCTCGGCGCGCTGCTGGGCGCGTTCGAACGAGAAGCCCTCGAGCTCGTCGGCGACCTGGATCAGCCCCCCGGCGTTGACGCAGTAGTCGGGGGCGTAGAGGATCCCGCGCTCGTCGAGGTGCTTGGCCACCCCCTCGTGGGCCAGCTGGTTGTTGGCCGCCCCGCACACCACCCGGGCGCGCAGGACGTCGACGACCTCGTCGGTGAGCGCATGCCCCAGCGCGCACGGTGCGTAGACGTCGAGCCGCTCGGCGACCAACGCCTCGGTGGTGCCGACGACACGCACGTCGGCGTGCTCCGTGACCACCGCGGCCGTCGCCGTCGGCGCGACGTCGGTGACGACGACATGCGCCCCCTCCTCGACGAGGTGGCGCACGAGGTGACGACCGACCTTCCCGACGCCGGCGACCCCGACCACCCGGCCGGCGAGCGAGGGCTCGCCCCAGACGGTCTCGGCCGCGGCCCGCATGCCCTGGAACACGCCGTACGCGGTGAGGACGGAGGAATCCCCGGCACCACCGTGCGCGACGGTGCGGCCGGTGACGAAGCGGCTCTCCCGGGCGACCTCGTCCATGTCGGCGCTGAAGGTGCCGACGTCGCAGGCGGTGTAGTAGCGGCCGCCCAGGCTCTGCACGAACCGCCCGTACGCGCGCAGCAGGGCCTCCGAGCGCAGCTGCGCCGGGTCACCGAGGATGACCGCCTTGCCGCCGCCGAGGTCGAGGCCGGCCAACGCGGCCTTGTAGGTCATCCCCCGCGACAGCTCGAGGGCGTCGACCAACGCCGCGCGCTCGTCGGGGTAGGAGTGGAAGCGGGTGCCGCCGAGAGCCGGGCCGAGCGCAGTGGAGTGGATCGCGATGATCGCGCGCAACCCGGTCGCGGAATCGAGACAGTGGACGACCTGCTCGTGGTCGGCGGCGAGGTCGAAGAGGCCGGGGGCCGACGGGCCTGACGGGGCGGCGGAGTAGCGCTGCGGGGCGTGCTGGGTCACGGTGGTGACCTTTCGGTCGGGTCCGCCGGGGTGGTGGCGGACGGTCGTCGTACCGCGCGTCGGGGGTGGTGATGCGCGTCACGTCTGAGTCTAGATCGACCACCCCTCACGCTGACACACCACCCGAAAGGGTCATATTCGGGTCAGACGTAGGTCATTTTCGGCGAATCGCCCCCGGCAGCCGATCGACGCGGGGCACACTGACCCATGGTCGGGCGATCGAGCCCGGCACCCGTACAGGAGGACCGCATGAGCATGCGACCCGTGGAGTCCGAACCGCTCCTCACCCCGGCCGAGGTCGCGGCCATGTTCCGCGTCGACCCCAAGACCGTCACCCGGTGGGCCAAGGCCGGCAAGCTGAGCTCGATCCGGACCCTGGGCGGCCACCGTCGCTACCGCGAGTCCGAGGTGCGGGACCTGCTCGCCGGGATGATCCCCGAGCAGCGCCAGGGCGACGCCGTCTCCTGAGCCGCCTCCTGGGCTCCACCGCCTGACGCCGGCTCGCCTCCGCGGCCGGCGTCGCGCATGCACAGCAAGACCGCCCGGGGAACCGGGCGGTGTCGCTGGTTCAGGAAGTCAGTCGCGAGGACGGAGGTCGGAGTAGTCCGACCACTCGTCCGGCTCCTCGGAGGCGCGCTCCTCGGAGGTGTCACCACCGCTGCCGTGCAGCTCGCGAGCCAGCGCGCCGAGGTCCGTCTCGTGAGAACGGTACTTCAGCTCGCGGGCCACCTTCGTCTGCTTGGCTTTCGCTCGGCCGCGCCCCATAGGGTCCGACCCCCTCACCACTCGGCCGGTGGCGCGGCAGAACCGCGCGAACCGGTCTCTCGTCTATGTCTTTCCTGAACCAACCGTACCGGGCTGATGGCTGTTCCCGCACGTCGAGCATCGATTCGGACACCGCGGTGTCGCCCGCGGCGCTCTCAGCGGTGCGAGCCGACCAGCGCGACCGAGCCCGGGGCACGGCCTGCCGTGACGTCGTACGCCGAGACCTCGCCGCAGACCCAGGCGTCGATCCCGTGGCCCGCGAGCACGGCGATGGCCTGGTCGGCGTCGGCAGGATCGAGGACGGCGACCATGCCGACCCCGCAGTTCAGGGTCCGCTCCAGGTCGCGCTCGGCGACGGCACCGACCTCGCGCACGAGCTCGAAGACCGCCGGGCGGGCCCAGGTGGCGCGGTCCAGGGTGACCACGAGCTCCTCGGGCACGACCCGGGCGAGGTTCGCGGCGAGCCCGCCGCCGGTGATGTGGGACATCACCCGCACCTGGGTGGCCTTCGCCAGCTCCAGGCAGGCCTGGGCGTAGATCCGGGTCGGCTCGAGCAGCTCCTCGCCGAGCGTGCGGCCCAGCTCGGGGACGTCACGGTCCAGGGCCCAGCCGGCGCGCTCGAGCAGCACGTGACGCACCAGGGAGTAGCCGTTGGCGTGCAGTCCCGAGGAGGCCATCGCGACGACGACGTCACCGGGACGGACCCGGCCGGGGCCGAGCAGCTGGGAGGCCTCGACCACGCCGGTGGTGGCGCCGGCGACGTCGTACTCGTGGGGCTCCAGGAGACCCGGGTGCTCGGCGGTCTCCCCGCCCAGCAGGGCGCAGCCGGCCACCACGCAGGCCTCGGCGATGCCCTTGACGATTTGCGCGATCCGTTCGGGGACGACCCGGCCGGTGGCGATGTAGTCGGTGAGGAAGAGCGGCTCGGCGCCGCAGACGACGAGGTCGTCGACGAGCATCCCGACCAGGTCGAACCCGATGGTGTCGTGCTTGTCCATCGCCTGGGAGATCGCGACCTTCGTGCCGACGCCGTCGGCGGACGTCGCCAGCAGCGGCCGCTCGTAGGCCTTCAGCGCGCTGGCGTCGAAGAGGCCGGCGAACCCGCCGATCCCCCCGACCATCTCGGGGCGGCGGGCCTTGTCGACCCACACCTTCATGAGCTCGACGGCCTTGTCGCCGGCCTCGATGCTCACGCCGGCCTCCTCGTACGTCGCCCCGGCAGGGGTGGCGTCCGGCGCCTGGTCGTGGGTCATGGGTGCTCCCGTCGTACGGCGGATGGCTGGGTAGGTCGGTGCGGGTGGATCAGGGTCGGCGGAGCGCGTCGGTGGCGCCGCCGCCGGTCAGCGAGGTGGCCAACCCGTCGGCGTCGGTGCGCACCACGCCCGGCAGGTCGGCGCTCGCCGGGGCGCCACCGGTCTCGAGGAGGTGCTTGCCGAGGTGCTGGGAGTCGGGCAGCGGGATGGGGTACTCGCCGTCGAAGCAGGCCCGGCACAAGTCGTTCTTCGGCACCTTGGTGGCCTCGGTGAGCTCCTCGAGGGAGATGTAGGCCAGCGAGTCGGCGTCGATGGAGCGGCAGATCTCCTCGACTGCGAGCCCGTTGGCGATCAGCTCGGCGCGGCTGGCGAAGTCGATCCCGTAGAAGCAGGGCCACTTGACCGGCGGCGAGGAGATGCGCACGTGCACCTCGCGGGCGCCCGCCTCGCGGAGCATCCGGACGAGCGCGCGCTGGGTGTTGCCACGGACGATCGAGTCGTCCACCACGACCAGCCGCTTGCCCTCGATCACGTCGCGCAGGGGGTTGAGCTTGAGCCGGATGCCGAGCTGGCGGATCGTCTGCGAGGGCTGGATGAAGGTCCGGCCGACGTAGGAGTTCTTCACCAGGCCGGTGCCGTACGGGATGCCGGACGCCTCGGCGTACCCGATGGCGGCGGGGGTGCCGGACTCCGGCACGGGCATCACCAGGTCGGCCTCGACCGGGAGCTCGCGGGCCAGACGACGACCGGTCTCGACCCGGACGCTGTGCACGCGCTGACCGGTGATGAGGGTGTCGGGGCGGGCGAGGTAGACGAACTCGAAGAGGCAGTGCTTCGGGGCGGCCTCGGCGAAACGGCGCGAGCGAAGACCGTCCTCGTCGACCGCGATCATCTCGCCGGGCTCGACCTCGCGGATGTAGGAGGCGCCCACGATGTCGAGGGCGGCGGTCTCGGAGGCGACCACCCAGCCGCGCTCGAGCCGGCCGATGACCAGGGGACGGATGCCCTGGGGGTCGCGGGCGGCGTACAAGGTGTTCTCGTCCATCCAGACGAAGGAGAACGCGCCCCGGACGTGGGTGAGGAGCTCGGCCGCACGCTCCTCGAGGCTGGTGTCGGGGTGGTGCGCCAGGAGGGCGGTGACGACGCTCGTGTCGTTGGTCGCCGTCTCCATCTCGCGCCGGGGCAGCTCCAGCTCGCCGGCGGCGTTGGGCAGGCCCACGACCATGTCGGCGAGCTCACGGGTGTTGGTGAGGTTGCCGTTGTGGGCGAGCGCGATGGATCCGTGGGCGGTGGGCCGGAAGGTCGGCTGGGCGTTGTGCCAGGTGCTCGCACCGGTCGTGG
Source organism: Nocardioides sp. (assembly GCA_030698375.1). Classification (GTDB taxonomy): domain Bacteria; phylum Actinomycetota; class Actinomycetes; order Propionibacteriales; family Nocardioidaceae; genus Nocardioides_A. Next base: position 73,183 of record JAUYLL010000106.1, read on the forward strand.
AGTAGCGCGCGTGACCGATGGCGAGATGGCCCTTGAGGGACTCCAGGGTGGCCTCGTCGAAGACCTGCGAGACCAGGCCCATGTCCTTGTAGACGAGGATCTGGCGCCCGTTGCTCACCGCGATGCCGGCGGACTCCTGGCCTCGGTGCTGGAGCGCGTAGATGCCGTAGTAGGTCAGCTTGGCGACGTCCTCCCCGGGCGCCCACACGCCGAAGACACCGCAGGCGTCCTGCGGTCCAGCGTCGGTGGGGTCGAGGTGGTGGGTGAGACGGCCATCGCCGCCACGGCGGCGCGCGTTGCTGGGCACATCAGGAGTCTACGGGCCGTAGCGGGTTCGGCGAACCGGAGACCAGTCCGCGTCCCTTCGGCCGTACGATCCGTCCATGAGCGTGCGGATCCAGGACACTGCCCAGGTCGACCCCAGCGCGGTGGTCGGCGACGGCAGCTCGGTGTGGGAGTTGGCCCAAGTCCGCGAGGGCGCGGTGCTCGGCGAGCAGTGTGTCATCGGCCGCGGCGCCTACGTCGGGTCCGGGGTGCGCATCGGTGACCGGTGCAAGCTGCAGAACCACGCGCTGGTCTACGAACCGGCCACCCTGGCCGACGGGGTCTTCATCGGCCCCGCAGCGGTGCTCACCAACGACCAGTACCCCCGCGCGATCGCCCCGGACGGGTCGCTGAAGAGCGCCTCGGACTGGCAGGCCGTCGGCGTCGACATCGCCGAGGGCGCCTCGATCGGTGCCCGCGCGGTCTGTGTCGCCCCCGTGCGCATCGGCGCCTGGGCGATGATCGCCGCCGGCGCAGTGGTCACCACCGACGTCCCCGACCACGGGCTCGTCGTCGGCGTCCCGGCCCGCCGGATCGGCTGGGTCGGCCGCGCCGGGGTGCGACTGGAGGACGCTGGTGAAGGCGTCTGGACGTGCCCCGCCACCGGCGAGGAGTACCTCGAGACCGACGGAGCGCTCGCCCGCCGCTGACCGGCTGTTCGGTCAGCCGCCGATGACCACGCGGCGCACGCCCGGCGCATCCCACGCCCCCGGGTCGGTGACCCGGCGGCCATCGACCAGCACCCGGACCCCGGGCAGGTCCCCAGGCGTCAACGCCGCGT
>JAUYLL010000123.1 GCA_030698375.1 Nocardioides sp.
TCGTCGCGCTCGATGCCGGCCTCGGCCTCGGCCTCCTCCAGCTCCGCCACGACCAGCTCGGCGGTCGGGGCGGCCGTGACGTTGACGACCAGCGCGTCGTCCTCGACGCCCGCGAGCGTCGAGCCCTTCGGGAGCGTCAGCTCGCCGGCGGTGATGTGGCTACCCGCCTTCAGGCCGTCGACCGAGACCTCGATGTAGTCGGGGATGTGGGTCGCCTCGGCCTCGAGCGAGATCGTCTGCTGCTCGAGGTGGACCAGCGTGTCGTGGTCGGCCTCGCCGACGAGGTGCAGCGGCACGTCGACGGTGACCTTCTCGCCCTTCGTCACGATGACGAAGTCGATGTGCTCGAGGAAGCCCTTGATCGGGTCGGACTGGACCTGCTTGGTCAGCGCGAGCTGCTTGGCACCGTCGATCTCGATCTCCAGCAGGGCGTTGGAACCGCCGTGCTTGAGCGCGAGCATCGTCTCGTGCCCCGGGAGGGAGAGGTGCTGGGGGTCCCCGCCGTGGCCGTAGAGGACGGCGGGCACCTTGTCGGCGCGGCGGATGCGGCGGGCTGCGCCCTTGCCGAACTCGGTGCGCAGCTCGGCGGTGATCTTCTCGGCCATGGTGGTGCTCTCCTCGGGACGTCTGACTAACCAGTTCAGGTCTGCTGGTCACCGGGCGAGGGCCCGCACCGGAGCGGGCACGGATCGGGGCACAGGGCGCACGCCGATCAGGGCACCGCGTCGATCACGGAGCGAGAACTCCCTCGCCGAGGCAACCGGGGAAGTCTAGCGACGTCGGTGGCTCCGGCGCGAATCAGCAGCGAGCGGCGCCGGTCACACCCCGGCGGGTCGGCCTCACACCAGGGCGGCGACGCTGTCCCAGCCGGGCTCGTCGTCGACCTCGAGGGCCAGCCGTTCCCCGGCGGCCCACGCCTCCACCCGAGCCCGCACGCTCGCGGAGGGCACGGCGTACGCGTGGAGCAGGAGGGCGTCCTCGGGCCACAGCGCTCCCACGACCACACCCGCGTCCCCGAGGAGGTCGGTCAGTGCCGCGAGCAGCCCGTCGGCGCGGACCTCCACGTCGGCATCGGTCGCACCCCGGAGCACGAGGTGGGTCGTGGCCGTCGGGGTGTCCACCCAGTGCAGCGGCCGACGGACCCGCCCGACCACACGCTCGGTCCCCTCCCGGTCCTCGACGAGTTCCTGCTCCTCCGTCGCCTGCCGTACGCCGAACGCGGCGACGGCGTCCGCCAGCGCGGTCGGCGCGACCACCGTGGCCTCCGGGCCGATCGCGGGTGCGGCACGGACCTCGGCGACCCAGCGACAGACGAGGTCCTCCCCGAGCAGCGTGACCACGACGTGCTCGGCGACCGCCTGGGCCACCTCGGGGTCCAGCGCGTCCAGCGCGGGGTGGGCGAAGGTCGGGACCAGCCACCTCTCGGTGACCTCCTCGAGCGCGAACGTCCCACGGGCGGGGTCCACGAGGACTCCCTCTACCTCGAGGCCGCCCTCGAGGAGGTGGTCGCTTGCTGGCGCCGCAGCCAGGAAGCGCCACGTGCTACCGGGCGGCTCGGGCACGGCGGCGCTCCGCCAGCGCTCGGCGACCGCGCGCAGCCGCGGGTCACCGCCGCCGGACAGCGCGAGGGTCGCGGTGTCGCCGTCGCTCTCGATCACCCAGTCCAGGTCGGGGTCGATCGCGCGGCCCAGCTCCAGCAGCTCGGGGAGGTCGAGCTCGAGGTCACCGCCCTCGGTGACGAGGCGCTCGACCTGTGGACGTCCCCCGCCCTGCCACCAGCCCCAGAAGTCGCCGACCGCCCGGTCGGGATCGGGGGTGCGCCGGGAGGATCGCACCTCAGGCGTGCCCGTCGAAGAGGCTCGTCACCGAGCCGTCCTCGAAGACCTCGCGGATCGCCCGGCTGATGAGCGGGGCGATCGAGAGGCAGGTGAGCTTGTCGAAGTGCCGCTCGGCGGGGATCGGGAGCGTGTTGGTCACGACGATCTCGGTCGCGGGGCAGTTCTTCAGCCGGTCGGTGGCGGGGTCGGAGAGGATCGCGTGGGTCGCGGCGATGACCACCCCGGCCGCACCGTCGGCCATGAGCGCCTCGGTGGCCTTCACGATGGTGCCGCCGGTGTCGATCATGTCGTCGACGAGCACGCACATCCGCCCTGCCACCTCACCGACGACGCGGTTGGCCACCGACTCGTTCGGTCGGCTGATGTCGCGGGTCTTGTGGATGAAGGCCAGCGGAGCGCCGCCGAGCCGGTTCGACCACTGCTCGGCGACCTTGATGCGGCCGGCGTCGGGCGAGACAACGGCGAGGGGCTCGTCGCCGTACTTCTCCTTGACGTACTTGCTCAGGATCGGCAGCGCCATCAGGTGGTCCACGGGACCGTTGAAGAAGCCCTGGATCTGCGAGGTGTGCAGGTCGACGGCGATGAGCCGGTCGGCGCCGGCGGTCTTGAACAGGTCGGCCATCAGCCGGGCGGAGATCGGCTCGCGGCCGCGGTGCTTCTTGTCCTGGCGGGCGTAGCCGTAGAACGGCAGCACCACCGTGATCCGCTGCGCCGAGGCGCGCTTGAGCGCGTCGACCATGATCAGGTGCTCCATGATCCACTCGTTCACCGGAGCCGTGTGGCTCTGGATCACGAACGCGTCGCAGCCGCGGACGGACTCCTCGAAGCGCACGTAGATCTCGGAGTTGGCGAACTCGTAGGCTGAGGTCGGGACCAGCCCGATGCCGAGCTGCTCGGCGACCTCCTCCGCGAGCCCGGGGTGCGCCCGGCCGCTGAAGACCATGAGGTTCTTCTCGGTGGCCCGCTTCATACCGCTCACGCTCGTGACGCTCCCTCGACCTGCTCTGCGGGTGGATCTGCTGGCTACCGCGATTCTGCCCCGGTGTCGCCCTCAGCGGCGAACTCGTCCGGCCCCTGGTGAGACGACTCACTCCCGGCTGCGCCCAGCGCCTCCTCGGCGGCGTGGGCAGAGGGGGTGCCGGCCCGCTTGCGGAGCACCCACCCCTCGAGGTGGCGCTGTTGACCGGCGGACACGCTGAGCGCACCGGCGGGGACGTCCTCACGGACGACGGTGCCGGCGCCGGTGACCGCGCCGTCGCCGATGGTGACCGGGGCGACGAACGTGTTGTTCGACCCCGTGCGGGCGTGCCGACCGACGACGGTGCGGTGCTTGGCGACCCCGTCGTAGTTGGCCACGATGGTGCCGGCGCCGATGTTGGTGCCCTCGCCAATCTCGGCATCGCCGACGTAGGACAGGTGCGGCACCTTGGCGCCGTCGCGGATCTTCGCGTTCTTGGTCTCGACGAACGCGCCGATCTTGCCGCCCGCGCCGAGCTCGGTGCCCGGACGCAGGTAGGCGAAGGGGCCGACGTTCGCACCTGCCCCGATCACGGCGAGCTCACCGTGGGTGCGGACCACCTTCGCGCCGGCGCCGACCTCGACGTCGCGGAGCGTGGTGTCGGGTCCGACGACGGCGTCCTCGTCGACCTTCGTCGCACCGAGGAGCTGGACGCCGGGCAGCAGGGTGACGTCCTGGGCGAGCACGACGTCGGCGTCCACCCAGGTCGTCTCGGGATCGACGACGGTGACGCCGTCGCGCATCCAACGGGTAAGGATGCGGCGGTTCATCACGCGGGCCAGCGCGGCCAGCTGGGCGCGGTCGTTGGCGCCCTCGGTCTGCTGGACGTCGTCGAGCGCGTAGGCGCCCACGCGCAGGCCGTCCTCGCGGGCGATCGCGACCGCGTCGGTGAGGTAGTACTCGCCCTTCGCGTTGGCGTTGGAGATCCGGGGCAGCGCCGCCCGCAGGAAGGCGGCGTCGAAGGCCAGGATGCCGGAGTTGATCTCGTCGATGGCCTGCTGCTCCGGGGTCGCCTCCTTCTCCTCCACGATGGCCTGCACGCCGCCCTCGGCGTCGCGCACGATCCGGCCGTAGCCGAACGGGTCGGCCACCCGACCGGTGAGGACGCTGACCGCCCGGCCCGACGCGGCGTGGTCCTCGGCGAACGCGCGCAGGCTCTCCCCCTCCAGCAGCGGGGTGTCGCCGGCCGCGACGAGGACTGTGCCCTCGAGGGTGCCGTCGGCCTCGACCACGGCGTCCACGGCGACCCGGACGGCGTGTCCGGTGCCCTCGGGCACCTCCTGGACCGCCAGCAGGGCGTCGGGCACCAGATCCAGCACGTGGGGGCCGACCTGCTCGCGCTGGGTGCCGACGACGGCGACGATGCGGCGCGGCTCGGCCGACCGCGCAGCCGTGAGGACGTGGCCGACCATGCTGCGACCGCAGACCGGGTGGAGGACCTTCATGGTCTTCGAGCGCATCCGGGTGCCGCCGCCGGCGGCGAGCACCACCACGGTCAGGCTGGGGGACTCGGGCACAAGGTCTCCTCGGGATCGGCTCCGGCTCAGCCGGCCACTGTAGAGGGGCTCCCCGGGTAGGAGTCGAACCTACGTCGCTAATCCTGATTCAAAGTCGCCACTAGTTGGCCGATCTGACCGATCTAGACCGTTCCTGTGGCGGGCAACGCCCTTCTCGTCCGCCCTCGTCCGTTGTCATCCGAGGTGATCCGACGCCGTTTGTGACCGCGCTTGTGACCAGCAGCGGGCAGCGAGGTCACACGCCGCGCTATTGCTCCGCGCGCTCGGCTGCCGCGTGGGCCAGAATCCACGACGCAACGGAAGCGGTCACCGCGCCGACAACGCTGATACCCAGCACCATGAGCACGACCGCCACGAACCGCCCCTCGGTGGTGACCGGGAAGTGGTCGCCGTAACCGACTGTCGTCACGGTCGCGGTCGCCCACCAGAGCGCGTCACCAAACGTCGTGATGTTCGCCCCCGATGCCTTCCCCTCTGCATCGAGCACGGCCAGGGCTCCGAGCCCGACCGCGAGGGTTGCGGCCCCAGCGACGTACACCAGCACCCGGCCCGCCACCGACGACGCGGCGGAGCGATCAAACATCCGCACTAGCGCCAGCAGTCGGAGCAGCCGCAGCGGGCGCAGCAGTGGAAGGGCGACCAGAGCCACGTCATACCAGTGGTGCAACGCGTAGCGCCTGCGGTTCTCCGCCAGGACGAGCCGCACCAGCAAGTCAGCGGCGAACGCGACCCACACCGCCCACGTGAGCACCCGCAGGAAGCCAAGCACGTCGGCATCCAATTGAGGATCGAGAACCGGCCACGCATAGGCCACGAGGAATGCGAGCGCTAGCAGGATCAGCGGGACCTCAGATCGACGCTCCCAGCGCTCTACCGTCATGCGTCGCCCCGCAGTGCGGCAAGGTCGGCGGCGGAGCCGACCAGGACAAACGCCGTGTCGTCGTCGCGGCGCGGCCCGGGCCCGCGCAGGCTCACCCCAGCCATGTTCTCGCCCGCGTCCATCCTGCGGGCGACGGCGGGCGCTCGCCCTTTCTGGACATAGCCGAACGGCTCGCGGGCTCCAGGCGCGTAGAGGGCTACCGCGTTCCCGTCGTGGGGGTTGTCCGGCTCGCGCCTCAACTCCACGGGGCGCCCCTTCCGCAAGTCAGCGGCGCGGAACGCTGCCGCGTGGTGCGTGCTCCCACGTGCGTACGTGGCGACCAGGCCGAACCGACGGAGCCCGGTGCCTTTCGGGTTGAGCAGCGCGCCGCCGTCGAGCGGTGACCAGACCGAGAGCCGGTCGCCCGAGTCCACTAGCCGCAGGGTCGGCAATCCGGCGGCGTCGCGGGTCAGGTGCGGCGCTTCCTCATCGGCGGGCACGTACACGGCGCGGTTCACCGTCCCGGTCTCTCGGGCACGCGCTATGCCGTCCTCGCGGGTGCGCGGCTTTCTCGGCCCGCGCTTCTGTAGGTGGTCAGCGATGCCGCGAATCTCGGCGTCGGTGCGTCCCTTCCGCCGATAGGCGTCGAGCCGACTCGTCCAGTCCTCGGCGGGCATCCAAGATGGGCCACGCAGGTCAGCGGGAGCGTTGTCCGGTGTCGGGCTCGGGTCGGGCTCGGATCGTTTGCGGCGGAACAGTCCCATGCCCGCGATCGTGCCAGCCCCCGCTGGGGAGCGTCAGCGGTTCGGGGCTGTCACGACATCATTGACGGGAGCAGAGCGCCCACCCAGGGCTAGGCGAGAGCCACTGACCTCTGACTCCTGCGCCCGCCGTCAAACGTACGGGAAGAAGATCACGACTGCGCCGATCACGGCTGCCACGATCATCGGCGCGGAAGAGATCGCCTTCGTGCGTTTGAAGTCCACGAAGGCGAGCCGAGAAAGGTGCGACAACAGCACCACCGAGGCAGTCGCCCCCGTGCCGGAGATGACAAACCCAGCGACTATCCGTGTGTCCTGCTGAGCGGCCAGCACGCCGAGGGTGACCGCTTCCGTCGCGAGCGCGGATATCGCAAGCATCGCAATCGCTGCGTTTCTCGTATGAGTGTCCGGGTGGTCACTCTGGTAGGGCGCCCTCATCACCTCCATGACGAGCAGGGCCAACAGGAGGATGGGGATCAACTGCGCTGTCGCTTCGTAGTAGGCGATGTCCAGGACCATGGACACGACGTTATGGCGTCAGGCTTCGATTGCACATGCCGCCGAGCGGTCGTTCGCCGCGTGCTACCGCCGCCGTCGCGGGTCGTCGTACGCGCCACCTACTCCCCGGATGAACGAGACACCCCAAGGACCACGGCGTGCAGCCTGCCGCACCTCAAGCCGCTTGGGAGGGGCCGGGCGCGCGTAGCGGCTGGCACGCTTGGGGACCCTGCCGGTCGGCACCGTGACCGAGCCTCGCCCGGCGTCGGGGCGCGTGGTCAGGTCGGCCACCACCATGCCGACCGCCGTCACGATGTCGTCGTGGCTCCCGGGCGGGTTCTGAATCTTGACCGTCCCGGGGCCGGTCTCCACCAGCCGCGTGCTCATGAACTCGGTCCGCGTCTCGTCGTCGTCGGGCAGGTCGAGTGCATGGTCTCGCAGCGCGCCCCACAGTGAGCGGGCCAGGCGGGATGCGCCCGCTGCCGAGAACACGAACTCGTCGCACCGCACGCCCGCCCGGGTCAGGTTCGCGGTCAGTTGCTCGGCCTGCATCCGGTCGAACCTCAGCCGTGCCACCCTGTACTCGCGGCACACGCGCAGTGCCGCCGCCTCCACCTCCGCAAGGTCCACCCGCCCGGCGGTGCCCTTGTTCCGGTCGGGTCGCCAGTAGAGGACCCGGTCCACCACGACCACGCGCCCGGGGTCGCGGCGCTCGGTGTGGCCCACGACCAGCGCCGTGAGGTCGCGCCGGGTGCCCACGTCGAGCGCGGCGACGTACTCGACACCGTGCCGGGGCGGGAGCGAGGTCGAGCCCGCGCGGATGCATGCGGCCACATCGTCGGCTACGGCGAGGGCGTCCTCTCCCTCCGCCCACTCGCAGAGGATCAGCCGTCGCCAGTCGCTCGCGGTCAGGTCCGCACGGGTCGCGGCCACGTCGTCGGCGCTCCACCACGGGGCCGGGCCGGGCCGCCGCGAGGTGCGCCAGTGCTGGGACCGCTCGGCCTCCGCCCACACCTCCGCTCCGAGGCCGGTCGGGCTCCCGGCAGTGCCGATCACCAGCAGCACCGACCCCGGCACCTTGGGCACCGCCGACACGATCGCGCCCCACAGGCGGCGGTGGTTGGCCGTCGCGGGCCAGACTCCCAACTCGTCCACGAGCGTCAGCCAGGGACGCAGACCGAACGCGCTCGCCCCGTCCGCCGACTCCACCGTGAGCGTCGCCCCGGTCGCCCTGACCGTCAGGGTCCGCGCGCCGATGTCCACCAGTCCGAGCAGCCCGGACCGCTCCGCCAGCCCGTGCACCGTGTCCAGCATGATCCGGGCCTGATCGGCGTCGGCGGCATAGGCGTGCGACCGCGACCGGGCAGGGGCCAGCGTCAGCAACAGCACCAGCGCCAGGGCAGCGGCGTCGGTCGTCTTGCTCATCCCCCTGCCCCGGAGGTTGAACAGGCGGCGGACCGCGACGACCTCGCCACGAGCAGCGGCGACTACCGCCCGGGCGTCGGCGTGCTGCCAGTCGGTGGCGGCCTCGCCCCAGCGCCGACCGTCGTCCAGCACGAGTGAGGCGAGCAGCGCCAGCGGGTCCAGCCCACCACCGCCCGGCGAGTCCGGGGCGCTCATCGCTCACCACCCGGGGTCGGCTCGCTCGTGCGCTCGGTCGTCGGGTCGGTCGTCTCCGTCGTCGGGTCGGTGGTCCTGCCGTTGTGCTCGGCAGCCGCGCGCTCCCACGTGGCCTGGCCCTCCGCCTTGAACCGCTCCAGGGCCAGGGCCACCGGATCGGGCTCGGGAGGCGGCGCGTCGGGGTCGGCGTCCCGGGCCGCGAGGATCGCCGCCCCGGTCGCCGCCAGCGCGTGCACGTCCACTGCCGCGACGTGCGCGGCGGCACGCTCCCTGGCGAGCGACGCCTCAGAGCGAGGGTCGAGCCCGAGCACGGCAGCAGCCCGCTCGGCGTGGGTCTCGCACGTCTTGAGCCACCGCGTCGAGCCGCGAGGGTCCCCGTCGTCCCCCAGGTCCCCCACCTCCGCAAGGTGGCGGCGCATGAGCAGCGCCCGTGCCTCCCACTCCGCCCAGCGGGCCACAGCCACCGGATACGGCGCGAGGTCCGGGCGGGCGTCGAGCAGCCCAGCGGCCAGGTCAGCGGCCAGCGGCAGGTACACGCGCGGAGACCGAGCACCGTGCGTGGTCGCCAGCGTGTTGCCGGGCGGGAACGGCGGCAGGGTGCCCGCGTCGCGGGCCGGGACCCCGGTGGCCGGTCCCCCGCGCCCGGGCCCGGACGGCGGACGCTTGTTGTCGTACGGCACGGCTCATCCCCTCCGGGTCAGGTGCTCGGCCAGGGTCGGCAGGTTCGCGACGTGGCTCCAGGGCGTCAGGTTCGGCGGAGGCGGTGCCGCGTCGCTGCGCAGTGCGTCGGCTGCCAGCGCACCCCAGCCCTTGAGGTTGGTGAGCGCGTCGCGGGACTCGTCCCACTTTCCCGACACCCGCAGGTGCTCGGTGACGGCGCGCTCCAGCGCGCTCGGGCCGATCGCTCCAGCGTGGGTGACCGCCGACGAGCACGCCGGGCAGGTGTGCCCGACGACGGTGGCAGGGCTCGGGCGGCCTCCCAGGGAGCCGGGCGACCAGCGCCGCGCCGTCCAGACCTCCCGCTCGGCCCGCTCGCGCCCACCGGACCGGGCCACGGTCACCGCCGCGAGCGCCACCGCTCCGACCCCGCAGAGCAGACAGCCACCCTGGACGGGGATCGTGCGTGCGGTCGAGCCGTCGCGGGGGTCGTCCCCCGTCAGGGCGGGCGGCGCGAGGAACACGGGCTCGGCGGTCATGGCGAGCCGGTCGGCCATGAGGTCCGCGAGACCCCGGCGCAGAGCAGCCCGGTCGGTCTCGCGCACGTGGGCCCACGGGTACGGGGCCGCGTAGCCGGGTGCCTCGTGGCAGCGGGTGGACCAGCACACCGCAGCCCCGGGGGTGGCGAGGAAGCGCAGCAGCCGCTCCACGTCCGCACGGGTCGTCGTGGCGGCGTCGGGCCGGGGCAGCGGGCGACTCAGCGCCGCGAACACCACGAGCGCGGACTCCAGCCGGTCCACGACGACCGGCCCGTGACGGGCCCTCAGTGCCGGATGCGCGGCAACCAGCACGACCGCGTCGGCGCGGACCCCAGCGCAGGGGCCGCATACGGCGAGGGTCTGCCGCCACGTCCGACCGCTCGGGGTCTGCACGTCGCGGTGCTCCAGCGCGGCGCGGCCCTCGCGGTCAGTGGGCAGCGGCACCGCGATACCGCAGGCGCGGCACGGGGCGGCGGTCTCGTTCCCGTCCTCGTCGGCAGGAAGCGGCACCGGGTCGTCGGAGACCACCGTGCGCAGGCGCTCGGCGTCGGCGTCGCTCAGGTCTCCGCCCGAGGTGCGCGAGCGCAGGCGCGGGAACAGACCCCCCGTGCGCGGCTTGCCCGGGCGGGGCTCCGGGGACTCCGGCAGAGGCGGCAGGATGCGCCCGTCCCGAGTCCGGATCACCCCGTCGTCGTGGGCGTGAGTCATCTGACTCAGAGCGTGGGTGTCGTCATCGGTCGTGGTCGAGGTCGTTTCGGTGCTCATCGGTTAGCCCTTCCGGGTCGTGGTGCGGGTGGTCTGGTCGTCGTCGCCCTGCCGGTGCGGGGCGTCGGCCAGCAGCCGCCCGAGGGCGGCCAGGTCGTCAGGCGTGAACGTCGGCACGGCAGGCGTTCCGAGCGGGATCACCGCACCGCGCCACGGCTTGCGAGCGCTCGGCGCGTCGGCCACCTCAGAGGACTGCGTCCCCGTCGCGGGACGCGGTGCCTGACGCCCGTTCGCAGGCCAGGCGGGCTCGGGGACCGGGGCGGGGCGCACGGGCGGCGTCGAGGCCGCCACGCGATCCGCGAGCCGCCCGGCGACGTAGTGGCGGGAGGCGGCACTCTCGCGTGCCTCAGCCTCCGCGAGTCGAGCGGAGACGGTCGCGGGGTCGAGCGCCGCCACTGCCTCAGCGGAGAGGCCGGGACGGGGCGGCGGGTCCATCGGGGCCGGGCGTCGAGTCCGGCGAGGCGGGTAGAGGTTCATCGGTGGTGCCTCCGTTCGTTTTTCGGGGTCTTGTGCCCGAGGTTGTGACCAGCGGGGCGTATGTCCAGGTCAGCGCCTTGCGCCGCCTGACTCCACCTCAGGCAAGGGCTCGGGCGGGGCGGTCAGCGCGGCCACCTCCCCGGCGCTCGGGGCGGTGCTGGGCGCTCGGGGTGCCGACGTATCCGGCCTGCCGGATGCGCGTACCGCACACGGCCAGCCCCACCCCCGAGGACCAGCACGGGGCCCCGGCAGGCGTTCCGTGGACAGGGCAGGGAGCAGCGAGCACGGAGCGCAGGGAGGCACGGCTCAAGGCGGCAGTGCCCTCCCGGGCCAGCGCGTCGCGGCGCTCGTCCCGACGCAGGTAGGGCCGGGACGGTGCCGGGTCCTCGGTGCCGGTCATGGTCGTAGTCGGTGACACCTCCACGTCGGGCGGAGCGTCGGAGGGGTGCTCGCCCCGACGGGCCAGCGCCAGGGCGGTCACCTGGACCAGTCCCAGCCGGTGCAGGTTCGTGGTCGGGGGCGGAGCGCCGGAGACAGTGGCCCACTCGGGCACGGGCTCGCCCCGTGCCTCCGCACGACGGCGCGCCAGCCTTCGGCGCTCGGCGGCCTTGCGGCTCTCGCGGGTCTTACTCATGGCGGTGGTCCTCTCCGGTGTCAGGGGGTGGATCGTCGGCGGCAGGTGGCAGGTGGCACGTGGCAGCGAGGGACGCGCGCGCGAGGTGGGTGCAGGGCGCTCCCGCGTCGCGAGGGGTCGGGGCGCGGCCTCATCGCGGCACCTCCGGTGACTCGTCGGGCTCCCCGACCACCTCCACCGAGCGACCCCAGCGGTCGGAGACGAGCACCTCGCCGTCAGTCGTGCCCTCAGTGGTGCCCGTGCCTCCGGGATGGTCACGACTGACGCGACTGTGCTGACCTGCCCTTTCGTGCCCAGTCATGTCAGTTGTGACCTCTCCCCTAGACGGGGCACGACTGAGGTCACGACTGCGCTTCGGCGGCAGGCTCCACCACGTCCGGCGCGGGAATCCGACCGACTCCGAGAGCACCCCGAGCCTGTTCCTGGCAGCCCTCAGCGGCTTGTCACCGTGTCCCGCGTCGGCGGCGGCTTCCTTCACGCGAGAGGACTCGACCCACCGGCCTTCGCTCAGCGACTCATCCGGCTTGCCGTAGGCGGTCAGGTAGTCCAGGAGCCAGTCCGCCGCCTCGTCGGTGGCGGAGCCCCCGCCGCCGCCCGAGTCGCGGGCCGCAGAGCGGCGCATCGCCTCTCCGATGCTCCCGCGCACCTCGTCGCCCCACACGACCCGCCCGACCGTCGCCGGGCCGTCGTCGGTGGGCACCGCGAACGACTCCACCGTGAACGACAGCGTGGGCAGGTCGGTGCGGCCAAGGTTGTTCTTCGGCGTTCCGAAGAACCTCACCGAGTCGTCGTCGGGGTCCGGGACGACCGTGTGCACCGAGCGGGCGACGGCGGTGAACGCACGCGAGCCCATCACCAGCGACAGCGGATCGGTGCTGCCCGACTTGTTGTGGTGCATCAGCCCCCACACCGCAAGGCCGGAGCGGTCGGCCAGCGCCGACAGCGGTTCGAGTGCGCGGCGCACGTCGGAGTCCTTGTGCGTGTCCAGCGCCTCGGTCAGCCGGGAGGTGAGCGGATCGAGGATCAGCAGAGCCGCGTCGGTCTCCCGAGCGCCCTCCTCCACGCCGTCGAGGTCACGCGGCAGCGACAGCGTGCCGTGCAGGCCCTCCGAGGTCTCCACCTCTACGCGGTAGATGCGGTCGAGGTCGGCACCAGCAGCGATCAGGCGCGGCACGATCGTGTGCGCCCACGAGTCCTCGGTAGCGCAGACCAGCACCGCATGGGGCTCGCCGTGGAACTCGCCGGGCAGCGTGCCCAGAGTGATACGTGCGGCGGTGTCATAGGCAACCGACGACTTGCCCAGCCCCTCGCGCCCCGCGAGCAGCGCCAGCGAGCCGAGGGCGATCCGGTCGGACCACAGCCAGCGGACCCGCTTCGGCTTGATTGCCGACGCCGGGGTGAGCACCAGACGACGCCGATGCTCCGGCGTGGTCGTCGGGGCCTCGTCCGTCACCGGGGTCGGCCCGGTCACCTCGTGCAGCGGCACCGCGCCGCCTCCGTCCTCGTCGTGGTGGCCGTCATGGCCGCCGTGGTCGTCATGGCCGTCGCGGCGTTCGACCAACGCCTTCTCCGGGTGCGTCGAGCCCCAGCGCCAGCCGCTCGCCACGGTCCGGTGTGCCTCCGTCTCGCGGCTCCGGAGCGACTCGCCGGGAGGGAGAGGCCGGGCCAGGTACGCGGCGACCAACGCGCCACGTACGTCGTCTGCGGCAGGGGCGGCGTCGTCGGTGCTACAGACGGCGGCGGCCTTGCCAGCGGCCCAGTTGAGCCGGGCGTTTCCCTCACCGGGCGGTGCCGTCTCCACCGCACGTGCCAGACCGTCGAGCCGCCCGGAGATGTCACCGTGACGGGTCAAGGCCGGTCGCTTGCGAGAGGCCGGGGTCACGGTTTCGCCCTGCCCTGCCCCGTCGTCGGTGTGGTCGTCCTCGTGGGGCCAGCGGAGGGCGTCCAGCAGAGCCGCCGGAACGGGCAGCGGATAGCCCCACGCGACCGCCGGGCCGTCGTCGTCGGGATCGGCCACCCCCAGGAACAGGGAGCCCGCCGGGTGGTGGCCGTCGGTGAACTCAACGACGCGTCCCGGGTCGGTCTCGGCGGTGTAGAGCACCCCGGACGGGTGCCAGCAGCCGGGGAGGACGACGTAACCGCCAGCCGCCTTGAGGTCGAGCCCCGGCCACGGTCCAGAGGGTGCGGTCATCAGCGACTCTCGGGTGACCCCATAGCGGTGCAGCCCGCGAGCGGTCCTGACCGTGAACGTGCCAGCAGCCCAGTCGCGGGCATCGTCTCCGAGGTCGTCCAGCAGAGCCCGGAGCCGGGTCTCAGCGTCGGCACTGTCGGTGTCGAGGACGACCAGCCGCCAGCCGTCGGGGTTCGCCTCCCCGAGCACGACTCCCCACGACGTACCGAGGCCGTGACGGGTCTCGGCGGTCGTGGCGACCGTCATCGGGTTGAGGTGCCACAGGCTCCGGTGACGCTCGCCTCCCGGGCCGACCGGCGTGCGGGTGTCCCTCCGAAGCGGGATCACCGGCCATCCCGAGGCCGCGACCGACGCGGCCACCAGCACGGGGTCAGCGTCCTCACCGGGCACCAGACGGCAAGGGCCGGGCGTCTCCGTGTCGGTGGAGGTTCGCCCGGCCCTTGCGCCAGCAGCGGTGTCGGTGGTCGGCGGCGGTGCGCCGCTCGGATCGTTCACGTCTCCCACTCCGGGGCGAGGTGCCGCAGATCGAGGATGTACGTCGGTTCCGGACCGTGCTCGCCAGCGTCGGCAGGCAGGCGCTCGCAGGTGCTCAGGTACACCAAACCGAGAGCACCGTCAGGACCGGCGATGAAACGGTCACGGCACGCGGCGCACACCTCCGCCCGACCACCGAAGTTCCAGAGGTCGGCACGATCGGCCAGCACCGTCTCGCAGCGGTCGCACTCGGTGGCCCGGCGAGCCGGGTCCAGCGAGTAGGTCGTCAGGTGCGCGAGCGCACGAGCAGCGTGACGCTCAGCGGTAACGGCGGGACCGTCGTACCGTGTCGGTGAACTCATCAGGTTCCTTCCAGGTAGTGAGAGCGGCTCCGTTGTCGGCGGAGCCGTTTCTCTTTTCTTGTGGTGCCGCCGCCCGGCCCGGCCAATGGCCCGCCATGGAGGACGGTCCGAGCCGGGCGGTGGAATCGTGGGGCCGGGCTACCGGCCAGCGATGAATTCAGCGAGCGCGGACTCAGGCACCCGCAGAACCCGCCCGAGCGGGTAGCGCTCGCTCTGTGCGCCCAGTCGGAGGGCGGGGAGGCGGCCCTCCCGAATCAGCCGATAGACGGTGTCCTCGTCGCAGTTGAGGTGGTGCGCCACCTCGCGCACCTTCAGCACCGCCTCCGGCGCGGTGGTCGTCGCGGTCATGGTCGCCCCTCTCAGTAGGTCGTCGATGTCGGGTTGTCTGAACTGGTTTCACCCTGCCCTCTAGTGTGCGCATGATCTAGTGCGCTACTGTGCGCACATGGCACCTATACAGAGCAGTTGGTCGCGTGGGCCGTGGTGGCGCTACACCACCGAGCCGCCGACTTTCTCGACCCGCGTCGCCCGCGACCTCTCCAAGCGGATCGAAGGTTGTCCCGACGACGCGAGCGTCACGATCACCGCCGCGTTGCTCCGTGACCTACTCGCCCACGTCCTGCCGCCCGAGGACGGCAGGCCGGGCGCAGAAATTCACGACCACGACAGGCACGTGACCTACCGGGCGACGGTGGACCCCGCGACCAGCGACCTTGACCACCTTGAGGTGATCGTCCATGGGTGGATTGACGACAACGCGATGAAGCGCGTTCCGGTGGCACGTATCCGCCGAGAAGTGCTCGCGCAGGTGGCTGCAGACGCACAGGCTCGCGCCGAGGAAGGTCACGGCGAGGTGTTCACGCTTGTCCTTCCGGGCGGTCTCACCGAAGGCGACGGCACCCGATACGCCCCGCCACCCCTTGAGGAGGTGGCCCAACTGATGCGCAAGGGACTCGACAGGCACGCCCTCGCAGAGCGGTACGGGCGACCCGTCCGCACGGTGGATGGATGGATCAGGAGAGCCCGCCAACAAATGCCCGACCAGATGCCTGCCCGTACCTCCGGGCGTCGGCGGCCCAATACTCCCGGTGGCAACCGCCAGTCGGGCGACCACAACAAGTGACAGGAGAACTAGAAATGAGCACCTATGAAGGTCTGCCGTACGAGCACGGCAGCATCCTCGCCGAGGTAGCCGTAGCGAACCGCGACGGCATCGTCAGCGACGGTTTCGGCGAGGTCAGGGTGAGGGCCGGGGAAGGTAAGTCGGTCCTCATCGAAGTGACCGATGACCTGACCGGCTACACGATGGTCGCCACGTTGGACGCTTACCGTCCGATCCGGGCTCGGGTCAATCTGCGATCCACCGCTCTGTGTGAAGCCGTCTATTCCGCAGCCCGCGAAAACGGCACACCCACCCCTTTCCCGACCCCGCAGTGACCACGACGACAGGAGCAGACACCATGAACGACGCAGACACGATGAACATGATCAGCACGATTGAGACGTGGGGGTTCCGGCCTCGCACGAGGTCGAAGCGGTGCTACGAACTCGCCACCAAGGCGATGATCTCGGGTCAGGTACCGGAAGGTACTGAGATGGTGTTCGGCTACTGGAGCGAGTTTCAGGTGCCGCATGTCTGGCTCGCCTCGCCCGATGGGCGCATCTGGGAGCCGGTGACCGCGACCCTCGCGGACTCCGCCGAGCAGGAGACGACCTACCTCCTGACCGAGTACACGGCCTATCCCCAGAGCCGCTACACCATCGTTGAAACGGCCAAGACGTTCGTCCGCCACGGCTATTACGGAGACTTCGCTCGGTGGGACGCAACCGGGAAGGTGACCGCGTGAGCACGGCGACCCGGGCGGGGAACCGTCAGCGGCTCCCCGCGAACGCTCTCCGGGCGTGCCCGTCGTGCGGCCAGCAGCGCGGCACCAGGCGCACCGGGTGGCACGCGATCGTCAGCGGTGCGGAGGTGGTCGGCTACACCTGCCCGACCTGCCCGACGTGGGATGAGCCGATCCGACGTGAGGCAAGGGGCGACCGGGTGCGTTTCGTCGCCGTCGTGCGCGGCTCCACCGACGCCCACGGCAAGCGCCCTCAACTCAAGCGGCGGTTTGGTGCCCTGGAGGATGCCCGCGAGTGGGTCACGGAGACCCGCGAGGGCGTCAAGGCTGCCGACCACGCCCGGAAGGGCTACAGCGACCCGAGCCGCCTCACGGTGCGGGTGCTCTGTGAACGGTGGCTCTCCAAGCGCCGCGAGGAAGTCGGCACCCCGGGTGGCGTCCGGGAGGTGACCGTCAACGGGTACGCGAGCGCCCTTCACGCGCCGTTGCTCCACATGGGCGACGCCGTGGCCCGCGAGGTCACCCCGGGCGACGTGGAGACCATGCTCCGGACACTCGTCACGGTCGGCGGGAAGTGGGGCCGTCCGCTCTCCCACCGCAGCGTGGTCTACGCGCTGACCGCGCTCCGGCAGGCGTTCAACTACGGCGTGCGCGAGAAGTGGCTCCGGTCCAATCCCGCCGCTCTGGTGAAGCCGCCCCGCGAGCAGCACACCGCCGGGAGCAAGGCGACCACCTCGCGGCGGTGGGAGCCCGAGGAGGTCAAGCGGTTCCGGGCGCTCGCGGACACCTACGCCGAGGGCGAGGCGTTCGCCGCTGAGCCGTGGCTCCGGGCCGGGATGCGTCTCACCCTGACCGGGATGCGGCGCTCCGAGGTGCTGGGGCTGGACTGGCAGCGGGTAGACCTTGACGTCGGAAGCGTCGAGGTCGCCGCGAGCCGGGTCAAGACGGGCCGGGGCACCGCGACCGCGCTCGGCGAGGTCAAGGCCGCCAACTCGCTCCGCACGATCCGGGCCGAGGTGATCCACCCCGGCACGGTGGCCGCGCTCCGGTCTCTGTGGCTCGCGCAGGGGCGCCCGGAGTCGGGTCTCGTGATCCGTGACGCGGCCGGGCAGCCGGTGGACCCGGACCTCTACTCGGCGCGCTTCCGGGCGTTGTGCCGTAGTGCCGGGCTCCCGCCGCTCAAGTCGATCCACAACGTGCGCCACACGCTCGCCACCGCGCTCACGGCGGCGGGCGTGCCCGACCATGAGGCAGCGGCGTTGCTCGGTCACGACGTGCAGACCTATCGGCGGTTCTACCTGATCGCGGACGACGCCGGGGCGGCGTCGGCGGCGGGAGTCGCCGGGCAGGTGTTCGCCGTGTAGCCCCAGGCGTGTCACGCTTGTGACCACGCCCTGTGACCAGGACAGGACGAGAGCCGGTCCCCATCGGAAGTGGGGACCGGCTCTCGCCGTCTCTGACCTGCACAGACTCTGTGAGGCTTGCTCCCCGGGTAGGAGTCGAACCTACGTCGCTAATCCTGATTCAAAGTCAGGCGGGCCCGGCCGGCAGACCAACCGGGGATCGCGCGCGCCGGCGGGCCGGCGGCGCGTCGGGGAACAGGGTACGCAGGTCCCGCCGCCACCCCGGCCGCTGCTCAGCCGCGGTTCAGCGACGGTTCAGCGACGGGCGATCACGAAGACCCGCCGGAAGGGCAGCACCACGCCGTTTCCGCGGTCGGGGTACGCCGCAGTCAACCGGCTGCGTAGCTCGTCGCAGAACGGCTCACGCAGCTCCCCGGGCAGCGCCTGGAGGGTGGGGCTCAAGCTGGTCCCGGCGATCCAGTCGAGCACCGGGTCCGGGCCGTGCAGCACGTGCAGGTAGGTCGTCTCCCAGGCATCGACGGTGCAGCCGAGACCGGCGAGCACCTCGAGGTACGTCGCCGCGTCATGAGCCGCCGGGGAGGGCACCCCGACGGTGTGCTCGGCGTACGGCGGCTCGGAGGCGAGCGCGAGCCGCTCGGTGTGGCTGGGCTCGGTGAAGTTGCCGGGCACGCCGAACGCGAGGCAGCCACCGGGACGCACCTGCTCGAGGAGCCCGGGGAGCAGGTCGAGGTGGCCGGGCACCCACTGCAGGGTGGCGTTCGACAGCAGCAGGTCGACCGGCTCAGCGGGGCGCCACGTGGTGACGTCGGCCTCCACCACCTCCAGCCCGGGGACCTCGGCCCGGGCCCGCGCGACCATCTCCGGAGAGCTGTCCACGCCGGTGACCCGCGCGTCGGGCCAGCGCTCGCGCAGCAGCGCGGTGAGCGTGGCCGGGCCGCAGCCGAGGTCGACCACCGTGTCCGGCGCGTCCAGCGGGACGCGCGCCACCAACTCGAGGAACGGCCGGGCGCGCTGGTCGGCGTACCGGAGGTACTGGTCGGGATCCCACATGGGGGCAGCGTCCGCGCCGGACCGGACACTGTCAAGGTCTCTCGATGTCAAGAATCTCGACGCGCTAGGATCCGGGCATGGACGCAGGCGCCGACGAGGTCGACCGACTGGTCGAGGCCTGGCAGCGCGAGCGCTCCGACCTCGACCTCGGTCCCGTCGAGGTCTTCAGCCGGATCGGGCGGCTCAGCGTGCTGCTCGACCGCGCCCGTCGGCAGGCCTTCGCCGAGCACCGCATCGAGAGCTGGGAGTTCGACGTCCTCGCTGCGCTGCGTCGTGCGGGTCGTCCCTACGAGCTCTCCCCCGGCCGGTTGATCAAGGAGACGCTGGTGACCAGCGGCACCATGACCAACCGCGTGGACCGGCTGACCCAGCGGGGCCTGGTCGAGCGGCTGCCGGACCCGCGCGACCGGCGCGGGGTCCTCGTCCGCCTGACCCGGCAGGGCAAGCGCACCGTCGACGGGGCGTTCACCGCCCTGCTCGCCCGCGAGCAGCAGCTGCTCACCGGCATCACCACGGCCCAGCGCGAGGAGCTGGCGGCCACGCTGCGGACACTCATGGTGCCCCTCGACGAGGCCTGACCCGAGCGAGCGTCAGCCGACCTGCTCGGCCACCTCGAGCCACTCCTCCTCGATCGCCTCCCGGGACGCCGTGGCCTCGCGGAGCTCGGCGTCGAGCGCGGTGAGCCGCTCGTGGTCGGCGGCCGCGGTGGCCATCTCCGCCTGCAGGGCCGCGACCCGGGCGTCGACCTTGCCCAGTTGCCGCTCCAGCCGGGTCATGGCCTTGCGGGCGTCACGCAGGTCCCCGGACGAGCGCGAGGACCCGGACCCCGGGTCCTGCGCGGCGCCGGTCGACGCACCGCCGACCGGACCGGTCGAGGCTCGCCGACGCTCGAGGTACTCCTCCACCCCGCGCGGCAGCATCACGACCTGCCCGTCGCCCAGCAGCGCCCAGGTCGAGTCGGTCACGCGCTCGAGGAAGTACCGGTCGTGCGAGACGACCACCAGGGTGCCGGGCCAGCCGTCGAGGAAGTCCTCGAGGACGTTGAGGGTCTCGATGTCGAGGTCGTTGGTGGGCTCGTCGAGGAGCAGGACGTTCGGCTCCTCCAGCAGCAGGCGCATCACCTGGAGCCGGCGCCGCTCCCCGCCGGAGAGGTCCCCGATCCGGGTGGTCAGCTTGTCGCCGGTGAAGCCGAACCGCTCGAGCATCGCCGAGGCGGTCACCTCACCGTCCGCGACCCGGGTGACCTGACGGATGGCCTGCACCGAGTCCAGGACCCGCTCGGACTCGTCGACGTCGTCGAGCGCCTGCGTGAGGTGGGCGATGGCGACGGTCCGGCCGTGCTTCACGCGGCCGGCGTCAGGAGCCAGCTCGCCGGCGACGAGGCGGAGCACCGAGGTCTTGCCGGCGCCGTTCACGCCAACCAGGCCGACCCGGTCACCGGGTCCCAGCCGCCAGGTGGCGTGCCGCAGCAGCTGGCGCTCGCCGCGGGAGAAGTCGACGTCCTCGAGGTCGACGACGTCCTTGCCGAGGCGCTGGGTGGCGAAGCGCTCGAGGGCGAGCCGGTCGCGCGGGGGCGGGACGTCCTCGATGAGCGCGGTCGCGGCATCCATCCGGAACTTCGGCTTCGAGGTCCGGGCCGGTGCCCCGCGGCGGAGCCAGGCGAGCTCCTTGCGGACGAGGTTCTGTCGGCGCGCCTCGCTGGAGGCGGCCTGCCGCTGACGCTCGGCCTTGGCGAGGACGAACGCGGCGTACCCGCCGTCGTAGGCGTCGACGACGCCGTCGTGCACCTCCCAGGTGGTCGTGCACACCGCGTCGAGGAACCACCGGTCGTGGGTGACCACGACGAGGGCCGCCGAACGCCGGGCAAGGTGGTCGGCGAGCCAGGCCACCGCCTCGACGTCGAGGTGGTTGGTGGGCTCGTCGAGGATCAGCAGGTCGTGGTCGGTGAGCAGCAGGTGCGCCAGCGAGCAGCGGCGCCGCTCCCCTCCGGAGAGGCCGGCGACGCCCCGGTCGAGCGGGACCCCGGCCAGCAGCACCTCCACGACCTCGCGGGTGGTCGCGTCGGCGGCCCACTCGTGGTCGGCCCGGCCGGCGAGCACCGCCTCGCGCACCGTGTGGTCCTCACGCAGGTCGTCGCGCTGGGCGAGGTAGCCCAGGTGCAGGTCGCGCGAGCGGGAGATCCGGCCCTGGTCGGGCTCCTCGCGCCCGGCGAGCAGTTCCAGCAGCGTGGTCTTGCCGTCGCCGTTGCGGCCGACGATGCCGACCCGGTCGGTCACACCGACCCCCAGGCTGACGCCGTCGAGCAGCGGACGGACGCCGTACGACTTGTGCACGCGTTCGAGGTTGACGAGGTTCGGGGCGGGACGGTTCACCGCAGGGCTCCTGGGGTCGGGCCGGACGCGACGAGACCGCCGGGATGGCCCGCGGCGGCGAGGCCGGCGACCACCTCGTCGGCGTGCGCCCGGGAGGTGCAGAGGTACAGGCAGGTGGGGCCGGAGCCCGAGAGCAGTGGCGCCACGGCTCCCGCGGCGTGTCCGGCGGCGAGCCGCTCGGCGAGCGCGGGGCGCAGGTGGACCGCGGGCACCTCCAGGTCGTTGACGAGGTACGGCGCCAGGGCCGCGACGTCGCCGGCCGCGAGCGCCGCGGCCAGACCGTCGGGCACGGCAGTGCCGGCGGGCGTGGTCGCGCCGGCACCGGCCAACTCGTCGAAGGTCCGGTAGACCGCGGGGGTGGAGAGCCCGGTCGGGTCGGGCAGCACCGCCCACCAGAGGGGGCCGGCGACCGGGAGCGGGGTGACCAGCTGGCCGTGACCCTCGCCGAGCGCAGCACCCCCCAGGAGCGCGAACGGGACGTCGCTGCCCAGCCGGGCGGCCAGCGCCAGGAGGTCGATGTCGCTGCTGCCGAGGCCCCAGAGCCTGTCGCAGGCGACGAGCGCGGCCGCGGCGTCCGCGCTGCCGCCGGCCAGTCCCCCGGCGACCGGGATCGCCTTGTCGAGCGTGAGGGCCACCGGGTGAACGGCCTGGGCGGTGCCGTGCTCGACCGCGAGCAGGCGCGCCGCCTGGGCGGCAAGGTTGCGGGCGTCGGTCGGCACCTCGGCGGTGTCCACCCGGTCCGGGACGGCGGTGCGGACGGTGACCGACCAGTCGTCGGCCGGCGCGGCCGTGACGGTGTCGAGGAGGTCGAGCGCGAGGTAGACGGTCCCGAGGGGGTGGTAGCCGTCGGGGCGCACCGGTCCCACGCCCAGCCGCAGGTTGATCTTCGCCGGCGCCGCGACGGTGACCGCGGCGCTCACGTCGAGGCCCCGACCACGAGGGCCTCGGCGATCCGGGCGAAATCCTCCACGCGCAACTGCTCACCGCGCGCCTGGGGGTCGACGCCGGCGCGCACCAACGCGGCCTCGGCCGCCTCCGAGGAACCGGCAGTGGCCCGCAGTGCGGCGCGGAGCATCTTGCGACGCTGGGCGAAGGCGGCGTCGACGACGGCGAACACCTCCGCCCGGCTGGCCGTCGTGACCGGCGGCTCACGGCGGGTCCAGGCCACGAGGCCGGAGTCCACGTTCGGCGCCGGCCAGAAGACGTGGGGCCCGACCGAGCCCGCGCGGCGTACCTCGGCGAACCAGGCGGCCTTCACCGACGGGATGCCGTACGTGCGTGACCCTGGGCCTGCTACGAGCCGGTCGGCGACCTCGGCCTGGACCATCACCAGCCCGCGCTCGAGGGTGGGCAGGGTGGCCAGCAGGTGCAGCAGCACCGGCACCGACACGTTGTAGGGGAGGTTCGCCACCAGCGCGGTGGGCTGGGGGTCGTCCAGCGCGTCCACCGCGAGCGCGTCCGCCTCGATCATGCGGAAGCCCGCTGCCTGCGCGGGGGCCCGCTCGGCAATGGTGGCCGGCAGCCTGCGGGCCAGCAGCGGGTCGATCTCGATCGCGACGACACGCGGGGTGACCTCGAGGAGCGCGAGCGTCAGCGACCCCAGACCGGGGCCGACCTCGACGACGACGTCGTCCGGCCCGATGCCCGAGACGCGCACGATGCGGCGCACCGTGTTCGCGTCGATGACGAAGTTCTGGCCGCGCTGCTTGGTCGGTCGCAGGTCGAGCTCGGCCGCCAACGAACGCACGTCCGCCGGGCCGAGAAGTCTCGGCCCGGCGGACGTCGGGTGCTCATCGCCGTGGGTCAGCACGCCCTCATCGGGGGAGGCCGAGCTTCTCGGCGCAGGCCGGCCAGGAGCCGTAGCTGCCGCCGTTGGCGTCACGCAGCTTGGTGGCGATGGCGATCTGCGTCTCGCGGCTCTGCTGGTGCGGGTAGCCGGGGCCGCCGTACGCACGCCAGGTGTCGATGTTGAACTGCAGGCCGCCGTAGTAGCCGTTGCCGGTGTTGATCGCCCAGTTGCCGCCGGACTCGCACTGGGCGAGGTTGTCCCACACCGAGCTTCCCCCGGCGAAGTTCGCCGCAGGCGCAGCGGGAGCGGGCGCCTTGGTGCCGACGCGGACGATCTCGTTGACCGGCTCGCGCACGACGGTCGCGCGCACGGTGCGTCGCACCTGGAGCTCGCCGTTGCGGAGGACCAGACGGTAGGTGACGTCGCGGACGCCGTCGCGACCCTCGCGGGCCACGCTGCTCTTGCCCCGGAGCATCGAGCTGTCCTCGCGCTCGACGGTGCCGTACGCGATGGGCTCGGCCTTCACGCGCTTGGTGCGGACCTCGACGCGGGTGATGACGACCTTGTCGCCGTTGGTGATCGTGGAGCCGAGCGCGGGGCGGACCTCGTCGCGCTTGCCCAGCTCGATGTCGAGCTCGTCGAGGAGCTCCTGCACGGTCAGGGCCGGCACCTCACGCTTGCGGAGCGCCTTCTTGCCGACCTTGATGGTGACCGTCTTCGGCGTCACCAGATCGAGGGCGAGCCCGTCCCGACCGATGCTGGCACTGCGGCTCACCGACAGGGCGGCGTTCTCGTGCCGCAGCCCGATCTGGTCGAGGGCGGTGGTCACGTCCGTCGCCGTCGTCCAGTGGGTCTGCTCCTCACCGTCGACGGTGACCTCGAGCTGGCGGGCGAAGCGCACCGAGATCCGGGAGCCGTCGTTGACCTGGCTCGCGAGACCGGGGGCGACCGCGTCGCGGGCGCCGACGTCGACGCCCTCGCTCTCGAGGATCTGCTCCACGGTGCCGCCGAGGGTGCGCACCTCCGTGGGCGTCCCGTCGATCGACAGGGTGACTGTCTTGGTCATCGACGCGTAGCCGACGGTGGTCCCGACCACGGCCACGGCCACGAAGGCGACGAGGCCGACGAGGAGGCGGCGGCTCTTGGTGAGACCAGTGGTCAACTCAACGAACTTGTTCCGCACGATTCTCCGAAGGTAGTGCTCCCCGGGCCGCGGGCGGCCGGTGCCATGGCCGCGACAGGCGGCCTGGTGACCACTCTCGGGGGCTCGGCGCAGCGTGCACCCCGCAGCGGTGTCTGGCCGTGCGGGTGGTGGTGGCGCTGGTCGAGACCGAGGAGGTGTCTCCTGGTACCGGCCGAAAGCTTCCCCGCTCCCGGCCAACGATCACAAAACCATAACGGCAGCGTGGAGCCACACCAAACCCGCCGTGCCGAGAGTGGGGAGACCTGCGGCACGTCGGATGATCCGGCGCACCTCAGGAGCCCCACGGCTCCCAGGAGCCACCGAACGCCACGTCCGTCGCGGCGTCGACGGCCGCGCACAGCTCGGCGAGGTCCTCGCCGCGGGTCTCCGCCATCGCCCGCAGCGTCGTGGGCACCAGGTAGGAGGCGTTCGGCCGGCCCCGGAACGGCATCGGCGTCAGGTACGGCGCGTCGGTCTCCACCAGCACGCGGTCGCGCGGGGTCACCCGCAGCGCCTCCCGCACCGGCTCGGCGTTGCGGAACGTGACGGTGCCGGAGAAGGACAGGTGCGCACCCCGGTCCAGACACGCCCGGGCGAAGGCGGCGTCACCGCTGAAGCAGTGCATCACCCAGCGGTCGGGAACGCCCTCCTCGTCGAGGATGCGCAGCACGTCCTCGTGACTGTCGCGGTCGTGGATCACCAGCGTGCGGTCCAGCCGCTTGGCCAGGTCGACGTGCCAGCGGAACGACGCGTGCTGCGCCGCCCGGCCGTCCTCGTCGGTGCGGAAGTAGTCGAGCCCGGTCTCCCCCACCGCACGGACCACCGGGTCGGCGGCGAGCCGCTCGATCTCCGCGTACGCCGCCTCCAGCTCCCCGCGCGCGGCCAGGCGCGGAGCCTCGTTGGGATGCAGCGCGACGCCGGCCACGACCCCGGTGTGCGCCCGCGCCGCCTCGACCGCGAAGCGGGCACCGGGCAGGTCGCAGCCGATCTGCACGATGCGGGACACCCCCACGGCCGCGGCCTCGGCCAGGGCCTGCTCGACCGGCAGGCCGCCGTCGAACCCGGCGGCGATGTCGAGGTGGCAGTGGTTGTCGACCACCGGCAGCGGAAGCGGCTCGGGGGCCGGCGGACGCTCGGACCGGGCGTTCATCAGGCCTCCTGGCTCGGGTCGCGCGGTGCCGCACCGACCCCGTGGACCACGTCGTACACGTGCCGCTTCGGCACCCCCGCGGCGCGAGCGGTCTCCGCGATCGCCTCCTTGCGCCGTACGCCGGACTCCTCGAGCGAGGCGACCGCGGCCCGGAGACTGGCGGGGTCGTCACGGACCGCCGCCACGGGGGCGGCGCCCTCGACGACGAGGGTGACCTCGCCCCGGACCCCGTCGGCGGCCCAGGCCACGAGGTCGCCGAGCGGGCCGCGGCGCACCTCCTCGTGGGTCTTGGTGAGCTCGCGGCACACGGCGGCGCGCCGGTCCGCACCGAAGGCCTCCGCCAGCGCCGTCAGCGTCGCGCCGGTGCGGTGCGGTGCCTCGAAGAAGACCATCGTCCGCTCCTCCTCCGCCAGCGCGGCGAACCGCCGGGAGCGCTCGCCGGCCTTGCGCGGCGGGAAGCCCTCGAAGCAGAACCGGTCGACCGGCAGCCCGCTGACCGCGAGGGCGGTGAGCACCGCCGACGGGCCCGGCACGGCCGTGACCGGAAGGTCGTGCTCGACGGCGGCGGCGACGAGCCGGTAACCGGGGTCGGAGACGCTGGGCATCCCGGCGTCGGTCACGAGGACCACCCGCTCGCCGGCCAGCAGGGCGTCGACCAGCAGCGGCGTGCGCGCCGCCTCGTTGCCCTCGAAGTAGGAGACGACGCGTCCGGTCGGGACGACCCCCAGGTCACCCAGCAGTCGCTTGAGGCGGCGGGTGTCCTCGGCCGCGATCACGTCGGCGGTGGCGAGCTCCTCGGCCAGCCGCGGCGGGGCGTCGCTCACCCGGCCGATCGGGGTGGCGGCGAGGACGAGCACCCCCGCAGTCTGGCAGCCGTCAGATCCACACCGTGAACCAGATGCGCTGCAGCCACTGCGCGGTGGTGAGCAGGCCATGGGTCCACACCGGCCAGAACCAGGCGAAGTTGAGCGCGACGAGCACCACGAACCCGCCGGCGAGCACGGCACCGGTCCGGCGGCGGCTGAGCGAGGCCCCGGGCGGTCCGAGCACCCGGCCCAGCAGCAGGGTCACCGCCACCACCGTGAACGGCACCAGGGCCACGGCGTAGAAGAGGAAGATCGGCCGGTCGTCGTAG
This sequence comes from Nocardioides sp., assembly GCA_030698375.1. Taxonomy (GTDB): domain Bacteria; phylum Actinomycetota; class Actinomycetes; order Propionibacteriales; family Nocardioidaceae; genus Nocardioides_A. The sequence goes on from JAUYLL010000123.1 coordinate 26,098, forward strand.
CGGAACCACGGGAGCCAGGTGGCCAGCACGCCCACCACCGGGACACCGAAGCGCCAGTCCCGCCTGCCCACCCAGGCGACCAGCGCGTAGAGCAGCGCCACCACCCCGGCCCACCACAGCACCGGGGTGCCGAGGAGCAGGATCTGGCGCAGGCAGTCGCTGCCCTCGGCCGCGGTGCAGCCCTGCTCCCCCGGCGCGATGTCGAGGTCGGCGGCAACCCCGACCGGGCGGTTCAGCAGCAGCCAGCCCCGGGGGTCGGACTGGTAGGTGTGGTCGGAGTCGTCGAGGAACCGGGTGTGGAAGACGAAGACGTCACGGTGGTAGAGCGCCAGCGAGCGCAGCGACTGCACCACCTCCCCGAGTCCCTCGGCGTCCTCGTCGAGGTAGCCGCTCTCGTTCCACGCGGCGCCGTACTGGGTGTCGGAGAGGTGCTCCTCGTACTCGGAGGCGTTGACCAGCCACCCCGTCCAGGTGAGCACGTAGACCACCGCGGCCGTGCCGACCAGCTGCACGAACGCGGGCACGGCGTCGACCACGGCGGACTTCCACACCGCTCGACGCACCCCGAAGGACCGGCGGGTCCCCGCGTCCCACGCCCACACCAGCAGCCCGAACGCCGCGAGCGGGAACAGCGCGTTCCACTTCACCGCGACGGCGAGGCCGAAGAGCACGCCCGCAGCGATCCGCCAGGGGCGCACGACGAGGCCGCGGACCGGACCCCAGGCCCGCCCCGGCAGCACCGTGTCGGGCGGGACCGCCCGCGCCATCCGGCCCCTCCCCCAGTCCCGGTCGGCGACGAGGCAGGACACCGCCGAGAGAAGGAAGAGGGCGAGGAAGATGTCGAGCAGCGCCAGGCGCGACATCACCAGGTGCAGCCCGTCGAGGGTGAGCAGCAGACCGGCGGTGGCGCCGAGCAGCGTGGACCCGGTCATGCGCCGCACCATCCGGACCATCACCAGCACCATGACCGCGCCCGCGACCGCGCTGGCCACCCGCCAGCCGAAGGGGTCGGCGCCGAAGACCTGCTGGCCGGCGCCGATGAGCCACTTGCCGACCTCGGGGTGCACCGTCATCGACGGCAGTCCCCCGAAGACGTCGAGGTCGCCGGCCAGGATCCGCTCGTCGGCGTCGTCGACGAAGCCCCGGACGTGGCCGTGCTGCCACAGCGACCAGCCGTCCTTGGCGTAGTAGGTCTCGTCGAAGAGGAAGTCGTGCGGGGTGCCGAGGCGCCACAGCCGCAGCACGAGCGCCAGCAGCGCCACCCCGCTCGCCGCGCAGCCCCCGTGACGGCCGTCGAGGTGCCGCACCAGCGGGACCGTGCGACGGCGGGCGCTCGGGACCGGACGGCCCTCGGCGGTCCGCGCGAGCGGGGCGGTCGTGGTCACGCGGTCAGCGTAGGTGTCCGGACCGAGGACACCGGTCAGGTCGGGCTAGGGTCCGGTTCATGTCCGTCGTGAAGATCAACGCCATCGCCGTCCCCCCGCAGGCCGGCCCCGAGCTCGAGAAGCGGTTCGCCGCCCGCGCCGGCGCCGTCGAAGGCTCGCCGGGCTTCCTGGGCTTCCAGCTGCTGCGTCCCGTCGCCGGCGACGACCGCTACTTCGTCGTGACCCACTGGGCCGACGAGGAGTCGTTCGCCGCCTGGCGCGACGGTGACGGTCGCGCCGCCCATGCCGGCGAGCGCGCGAAGCCCGTCGCCACCGGGGCCGACCTGCTCGAGTTCGAGGTCGTGATGGACGTCAGGCCGGGGAGCGCTGCGAGCTCGGACTGAGCACCCACTGCTCCAGCCAGGTCCCGAGCGCGTCGTACGCCACCGCCCGCGGCGCGTCGCTGGAGAGGAACACGTCGTGGCGTGCCCCCTCGATCGGCAGTGAGGTGAGCGCGCCGCCCAGGCAGCCCGCCCAGCGGGCGATGTGGGCGACGTCCAGGACCGCGTCGACACCGTCGACGTCCTCGGAGTAGGTGCGGGCGAACTTCGTCGCGCCGGAGCGCAACACCAGCGAGGGCACGCCGACGTCGAGTCCCCGGTGCAGCCGGGCGTGGCCCCGGCGCACGGCGTTGAGCCATCCGTAGGTGACCGGGAAGCTCTCGATCGGCTTGAGGGACAGGTCGTAGTCCCACTCGCCTGCACCCGAGACATGCAGGCTGGTGCCGTAGGCGCTGGCGGGCGCCAGCTTCATCGGCTCGAGCGGCCGGGCCGCGGCGACCGCCCTGATCGCCTGGGTGCCGACGGTCCGCAGGAACGGTGAGCCCTGCAGGTCGAACCAGGGGCTGTTGAGCACCAGCCCGGTGATGCTGTCGGAGGCGTGTCCCCCCGCGGCCAGGGCGGCCTTGTGGCGCGCGTCCAGCCAGAGTGAGAGCACCAGCCCGCCCGTGGAGTGCGCGGCGAGCAGCACTCGCTGACCGGTCTCGCGCCGGACGATGTCGACGGCCCGCTCGAGCTCGGCGTCGTAGAGGGCGAGGTCGGAGACGTAGTGCGCGGTGTGACCGGGCCGGAGGGAGCGGCCGCACTTGCGCAGGTCGAGCGCGTAGAACGCCTGGCCCCGGGCGGCGAAGAAGTCGGCGAGGTCGCGCTGGAAGAAGTAGTCGCAGAAGCCGTGCACGTAGAGCACCGCGCCGGTGACCTCCTCGCCGCGGGCGACCGGCCGCCGGACGAGGGTGGCCTCGACCTGCCCCTCGCCGTCGGGGTCGTCACCGAGGTGGAGGGTACGGCGCTGGTAGCCGTCGAGGGCGTCTGCGTGCCAGGGACCGGGCGTGTTCACGGGCTCACGGTAGCGGGCACCCGGCCACGTCGGACGCCGACCGCGAGGACCGCGATCCCGGCCGCGAGCACCGCGATGCCGACCACGCCCTGGAGCGGGAGCCGCTCGCCGAGGAGGAGCACCCCGAGCAACCCCGCGGTGACCGGCTCGGCCAGCGTCAGGGTGGCGACGGTGGCCGCCGGCAGCATGGCGAGACCCGCCCCGAACAGCAGGTAGGCCACTGCCGTGGTGACCACGCCCAGCCACAGCACGGTGGTCAGCCCGGAGGCCGAACCCAGTCCCGACGTGTCGCTGACCGCGAGGACCACCAGCCCACCCAGCGCGGCCGTGCCGAACGGCCCGCCCAGCGCGGCCGTGGGGGTCCACCCGCGGTCCAGGAGGTCCTTCGCGGCGAGGGTGTAGACGGCGTACGACGCCCCGGCACCGACCGAGGCGAGCAGCCCGAGGGGCTCGAGCGTCCCCTGGTCGCCGTCGGCGAGGCCGAGGAGGACCACCCCTGCGGTCGCCAGGGCCGTCGCCACCGCCCAGCGCCCCGACGGCACCTGCCGGGTCAGCGCCCAGCCGAGGAGGCCGGTGAGCACGGGTGCGGACCCCAGCGCCACCACGGTTCCGACCGCGACGCCGTTCGCGGCCGTCCCCGCGAAGAACGCCGGCTGGTAGGCCAGCACCCCGGCCCCTCCGAGCAGCACGGCCGACACCGCCCCGCGTGACCGTGGCGGTGGGGTGCGCCGGGCGGCGGCGAGGGCGAGGACGCCGAGCAGCCCGCCCCCGAGCACGATCCGGGCGGCGCCGAGCGCGGTCGGGTCGGTCTCGGGGCCGAGCGCCTGCGCGGTGCCGGTCGTGCCGAAGCAGACCGCGGCGAGGAGGACGAGGACGACGGCACGCACCGGGAGATGGTCACACGGGACGGCGCGGGCCTGGAACGACAGCACCCTCGGTCCTCACGGACCGAGGGTGTCGGTGGTGGAGCATAGGAGATTCGAACTCCTGACCTCTTCGATGCGAACGAAGCGCGCTACCAACTGCGCCAATGCCCCATCGCGCCTCGCGACGCGGTGAAAAAGGTACCACCGCCGCAGGGACGGTTCGAATCCGCCCGGGCGATCCGTCAGCCTCCGGCGGCCCGACGCTGCTCGGCCTGGTCCTGCTGTGCCGCGGCGGTCCGGGCGGCCTCGGTGGACTCGGCCACCAGCCGCGAATCGTCCTCGCTCCGACCGGAGCTGACGACGCCCGGCTGGGTAAGGTCGATGGTCCGCACCGTGCGCTGCGCGCGCGGCTTGGAGACGTACGTCGGAAGGGTCACCGGGAGCGGGTCCCACAAGGTCGAGGCGGGCTGCGTGGCGGTGGGCTGCTCGACATGGACGGCAGCCTGCTGGTCGTCCTGGGTCTGGACGGTGACGTCGACCTCGACGGCGACCGCGGCGCGGAGCGCCTCGTGGTCGAGCTGGACGGTGTCCTCCTCGTCCGGGGTGACCAGGCTGCCCTCGTAGCGGGGTCGGCGCACCCGGTCCAGGCGGCGCACCTGGAGCCGGCAGACCACGAGCCAGGCCAGCACCAGCCCACCGGGCACCGCGACGGACCACCACGGGCCGACGATGCCGGCCAGCCGCAGGCCGCCGATTGTGGCGGCGGTGAGGACGGTGGCCCCGAGGAGGACGAGCAGGACCCGGCGTCGACGCCGGGCCGCGGCCCGTGCTGCCGCGCGGGTCGGCACCGGGGTACGGACCTGCGCGCGCAGGTGGGCCTGGGACGGGGAGACGAGGACGCGCGCGTCGTGCGCGTCGCGCTCCTCGAGCGGGGATCGGCGCGCCAGCACCCGCATGGTGGCGGAGAACCGGTCGACGGAGCGGGTGCGCGCGGCCTCGTCGTGCCGCTTCAGCGCTTGGGGAATCAGGTAGACGGCCCAGGCGAGGGCCAAGGCGACGAAGATGATTCCTGACAGGTCCACGCGCACGACCTTAGAAGCGCGCGGCGGGGAGGGTACGCATCCGGCTCGGTGTGTCGCAAGAGTAGTTCTGTGACTGGTGGGAAATCTGTGACCCGCTGACCGGTGCTCAGTCGCCGGTCGGGTCGGCGAGGTAGCGGCGCAGCAGACCCTGCGGGACGTCCTCGCGGGTGATGGCGTAGAGACGGTGGTCGCGCCAGTCCCCGTCGATGTGCAGGTACCGCGGGGCGAAGCCGACCTCCGGGATGCGCAGCTTCTCCACCACCCGCAGGCTCGCGGAGTTCTCGGGCCGGACCGCGACCTCGACCCGGTGCAGGCCCGCACCGGTGAAGCAGTGGTCCACGACGAGGGCGACGCCGGTCGGGACCGCACCAAGCCCGGCGTACCGCTGGTCGACCCAGTAGCCGACCGAGGCGAACATCGCCGACCCGCCGACGATGTTGCTCACGGTGACCTGGCCGGCGAAGACGTCGTCGACGGTGAGCGCGAACGGCAGCGTGCGTCCGGCCCGCGCCTGGCGCCGCAGCTCGCGGACGAGCCCCCGGAAGCTCGCGGGCGGGGGCGGCACGCCCGGCGGGACGGTGGCCTCCCACGGACCGAGCCAGGCGGCGTTGCGCCGCCGCGCGTCCTGCCAGGCCGCGGCGTCGGAGACCTCCAGCGGACGGCAGCCGAACCGGCCCGAGCGCAGCGTCACCGGCCAGACCTCCGGCGGCACCCGGGTGGCGGCCCCCCAGCGGCGATTCAGTGGTCGCTCCCGAGGACCTGCTCGCAGGCATGCACGAGCAGCGGGCGGAGGACCTCGAGCCCGTCCTTCACCCCGCCCCGCGACCCGGGGAGGTTGACCACCAGGGTGCGGCCGGCGACCCCGGCCAGCCCCCGGGACAGCACGGCGGTCGGCACCCCCTGCGCCACGCCGTGCGCGCGGATCGCCTCGGCAATGCCCGGCACCTCCCGGTCGAGCAGCGGGCGGGTGGCCTCGGGAGTGCGGTCGGTGGGCGTGAGGCCGGTTCCCCCGGTGGTGACCACCAGCCGGCGGTCCGCGGCGATCGCGGCGGCGATCGCCTCTCCCACCGGCTCGCCGTCGGCGACCACCAGCGGGCCCTCGACCTCGAAACCGAGGTCAGTGAGTGCCGTGACGATCAGCGGACCGGTCGTGTCCTCGTAGACCCCGGCGGCGGCGCGGTTGGACGCGCAGACCACGGTGGCGGTCAGGGTGCTCACGGCTCGCGGACCCACTCGCCGGACGCTCCCCCGGACTTCGCCTCCACCCGGACGTCGGTGATGACCGCACCCTTGTCGACGGCCTTCACCATGTCGACGACGGTGAGTGCCGCGACCGAGACCGCGGTGAGCGCCTCCATCTCGACGCCGGTGCGCCCGGTGGTGCGGACCACGGCCGTGATCGCCACGGCGTCGTCGAGCACCGTGAGGTCGACGGTGACGCCCGAGACGGGCAGCGGGTGGCACAGCGGGACGAGGTCGGGGGTGCGCTTGGTCGCCATGATCCCGGCGACCCGGGCGACGCCGAGCGCATCGCCCTTGGGGACCCCCTCGCCACGCAGCAGCGCCACGACGGCGGGCGCGACGAGGACCCGGCCACTGGCCGTGGCCTCCCGGGCGGTGACGTCCTTGGCGGTGATGTCGACCATCCGCGCCGCACCGCTCTCGTCGACATGGGTCAGGCCCGCGGGCCGTGCTCCCCCGCCGCCGGCGGCGTCCATCAGAAGTCCCGGTCCAGGACCAGGACCTGGACGTGCGTGCCGGGCGCCACGGAGGTGACGTCCTCCGGCACCACGATGAGCGCGTTCGCGTCCGACAGGTCGCCGACGAGGTGCGACCCGTGGCCGGGGATCGGGGTCACGTGGGCACCGCCGCGGTCGACCTCGAACTGTGCGCGCACGTACTGACGCTTGCCCTCCGGGGAGGAGATCCGGTGCGAGGTCAGCGCCCGCACCTGCGGACGGCTGTACGGGAGGCGGCCCATCATCTGCCGGATCGCCGGGATGCAGAACACCTCGAAGGAGACGTACGCCGAGACCGGGTTGCCGGGGAGCGTGAAGATCGGGGTGCGGTCCTCCCCGATGAACCCGAAGCCCTGGGGCTTGCCGGGCTGCATCGCCACCTCACCGAACTCGACGGTCCCGGTGCGACCGAGCACGTCCTTGACGACGTCGTACTGGCCCTTGCTGACGCCTCCGCTGGTCACCACCATGTCGGCACGCACCAGCTGGTCGGAGAGCGCGTCCGCGAAGACCTCCGGGTCGTCGGACACGATGCCGACGCGGTAGGTGATCGCGCCCGCCGCCCGCGCCGAGGCCGCGAGCATGTAGGAGTTGGCGTCGTACACCGAGTCGGCGGCGAGCGGGGTGCCCGGGTCACGCAGCTCCGAGCCGGTCGAGATGATCACGAGCCGTGGCCGGGGTCGCGAGCGCACCTGCGAGCGGCCGACCGAGGCGAGCAGGCCGAGCTGGCGCGGACCGAGGATGGTGCCGTCCTCGAGCAGCACGTCGCCGGGCTGGACGTCCTCGCCCTGGCGGCGGATGTGCTGGCCCTCGGTGGGCGCGCGGTGGATGCGGACGTGGACGTCGGAGCCGTCGGTCCACTCGACGGGCACGACGGCGTCGGCGCCGTACGGCACCGGCGCGCCGGTCATGATCCGCACGGTGGTGCCCGGCGACATCGCGAAGATCGTCGTCTGCCCGGCGGCGATCTCCCCGACGACGGGGAGGTGGACGGGGTGGTCCCGCGAGGCGGTGACGACGTCGGCGAAGCAGACCGCGTAGCCGTCCATGCCGGAGTTGTCGAAGGCCGGCAGCGGCATCGGCGCGGTGATGTCCTCGCAGACCGGCTGGCCCATCGCGTCCAGGAGCTGCTGCTCGTAGGGCGTGAGGGGGTCGATCTGCGAGAGGATCCGCTCCAGGTGGTCGTCGACCGTGCCGAGGGAGACCGCGGCGAAGTTGTCGGCGCTCATGACCGCGACCCTAGCCCGCGTCGCCCGTGCCCCCGAGCACCGCGCCCGCGTCGACCCGTCGCGGGCCGCCGCGGTCCGCCAGGTCGACCTCGCCGACGACCTGGACGGCCGCGCCGAAGGTCCAGTCACCGTGGACCACGAACCGGTCGGCCAGCTTCAGCGACGGCACACCGGCGGGGAAGCGGCGGTCGAAGTCCCCCACGAGCTTGAAGTGGCTCGGGTCGAGGTCGATGAAGGGCACCTCGTCCGCGGTGAGGTCCAGCACGCTGTCGGAGCCGAGGGCGTAGCAGTCCGAGCGGACCACGAGCAGGTCGTTGGTGGTCTTGACCGGCACGAAGCGGTCCCGACCGACCTCGATGGTGCGGGCACCCTCGAAGATCTCGATCGCGGCCCCCATCGCGGTCTCGATCTGGACGACCTCCGGGGACGACGGGTCGACGGGGTCGACGGACTTGGTGTTGCGGATCATCGGCAGCCCGAGCACGCCGTCGCGCCGGTCCAGCTCGTCCCGCACCGCCACGAGGTCGAACCAGAGGTTGTTCGTCGAGGTGTAGCGGTGCCGCTCCAGGTCGGCCAGCGCCTCGGCGTCCTGCGGCCGCGTCTGGCCCGACTCGCGGAGCACGATCCGGCCGTCGTTGCGCCGGCGCGCGAAGTGCCCACCCTTGCGGTCCGACGACGTCCGGCGGACCGCCTCGATCGCGAACGGCGCGCCGGAGGAGGCGAACCACCCGGCCACCCTCGGGTCCGGGACGGCGCCGAGGTTGTCGGAGTTGGAGACGAACACGTAGCGGTAGCCGGCGTCGATCATCTGCTGGAGCAGACCACTGCCACGCAGCGCGGTGTAGATGTCGCCGTGGCCCGGCGGGCACCACTCGAGGTCGCGGTCCTTGTCCCAGCGCACGGGGGTGAGGTCGTCCAGGCGGAGCTTGGGTTCCTTGTTCTGCAGGAACTCCAGCGGCAGACCCCCCGCCGCCAGCCCGTCGTACCGCTCCAGCGCCGCGAGGGTGTCGGCGGAGGTGCGGAAGCTGTTCATGAAGACCAGCGGGAGCGTGGCGTCGTGCGCCTCCCGCAGGTGGAGCACCTGTCGGGCGATGACGTCGAGGAAGGAGAGCCCCTTGCGCACGCAGAGCAGCGACTTGGCGCGGTCCATGCCCATCGAGGTGCCCAGCCCGCCGTTGAGCTTGATCACCACGGTGCCGCGCAGCGCCTCGGCGCCCGTCGCGTCGTCAATCTCGACGTCGGCCAGCGAGTCCATCGCCAGCGGCTCGATCGCGTCCTCGGGGATCATCCCGGTCTCGCCGCGCTCCACCAGCCGGTAGTAGTGCGCGAACACGTCGATCGCGACCGGGTCGACCCCGGCCTCGGCCATCTTCTCGCGTGCGGCACGCAGTCCCTGCTCGCTCATGCTCTCGATCGTAGGCCCGCCATGGGCGCTAGCGTCGGGTGGGTGACCACCCCTGCGCACGGTGCCGGGAGCCCCGCCGGGAGCGCCGCGAAGACCGCGGTGCGCGACCGGCTGCTCACCGCCCGACGACGCCGCTCCCTCGCCGAGAGCGTCGCCGTCGGCGAGGCGCTGCGCGACCATCTGCTGGCCACCCCCGAGGTACGCCGGGCGGCCACCGTCGCCGCCTACGTCTCGCTGCCCGGGGAGCCGGGCACCGCGCTGCTGCTCGAGGCGCTGCGGGAGAGCGGCACCCGGGTGCTCCTGCCCGTCCTGCTGGCGGACGGCGACCTCGACTGGGCGCCGTACGGCGGGGAGGGGACGCTCGCGGCACGCCGGCTCGGGCTGCTGGAGCCCACCGCTGCCCCGCTCGGCCCCGACGCGGTCGCGACCGCCGACGCGGTGCTGGTGCCTGGACTCGCGGTCGACCGCACCGGCCACCGGCTCGGCCGCGGGGGCGGCTCCTACGACCGGGTGCTCACCCGGGTGCCGGTCGGCACCTTCACCTGTGTGCTGCTGCACGAGGACGAGGTGCTCGACAGGGTGCCGACCGAGGACCACGACCGTCCGGTCACCGCCGTCGCCACACCCCGCGGCGTGCGGCGCTTCGGGGTCACTCCGCCCTGAGAACCAGCGTGTCCTCGGCGGCCTCCTGGACGGCCTCCGGGGAGAACGGCCACGGCAGCGTCTCGCCGTCGACCCAGAGGTCGGTCTGGTCCACGTGGTGCCGGTGGAACGGGTGCCCGGAGACCCCCGTCAGGTTGATCCACCGCGAGGCGTCGAGGTCGGCGAGGTCGACGACCATCCGCATCGACGGCGCCCAGTCGACCTCGTAGCCCTCGGAGGCCGTCCACCCGGTCGCGTTGACGATGGAGTCGCCGCCGTCGACCTCGTACCCGCCCCGGTTGAACAACCACTCCACGACGCCGATCCCCGACTCGCCCAACGGCTGGTGCGCCAGGTCCATCCGGTGATGGTGGCCCCAGGTCCACTCCTGCGGGTCGCGGGCCTGTCGGCGCACGAGGTCGTCGCGGGCATCCTGCATCGCCCGCATCAGGATGTCGTCGCGCGTCTCGACGACCGTGTCGGTCTCGACGTCGTCCCACCACGGGGACTCGGGCTCCTCGAGCAGTCGCCGCATCACCTCGAACCAGCGGTCCCCGCCGTCGGGGTGCAGCGACTCGCGCAGCTCGTCGTGGAAGGTGAGCCGCAACGTGTGCGCCCACACGGCGTTGTAGTAGGCGGCCGCGGGCGAGTCGGCCTGCTGGTCGAAGTCCCAGTCGCGCAGCAGCTCCTGGGCCGAGGCGTAGTAGCCCGAAGGCTGCAGGATCTCCAGCAGGTAGGGCACGAAGGTCGGCGCGAATCCGTTGCGGGCGTCGAGTTGGAGACGGGCCATGTCGTCGGGCGAGACGGTGCCGCCGTCGGCCAGCTCCGTCTCGAGCACGTCAATGATCCGCTGGCTGCGGTAGCCGTAGCCCCAGTCCCCGGTGAGGAAGAAGGGGTAGTCCTCGCCGACGGCCGCCTGGTTCGCGGTGGCGATGAACCCCTCGTCAGGGTCGACCACGCTCGGCAGCGCATCGAACGGGATCGGGTCGGGCAGCCAGTCCCCGGCCGGGGACCACCCGGCGACCGGGACGGTGCCGTCGTTGCCGGCTCGCCGGACGGGGATGCGCCCCGGGGCCTGGTAGCCGATGCGGCCCTGCTTGTCGGCGTACACGAGGTTCTGGCTCGGGGCCTCGAAGAGCTCCGCCGCGGCGCGGAACTCCTCCCAGGTGGTGGCCCGGCCGAAGGCGAAGATCGCGTCCGCGGTGCGGCCCGGGGTGAGGGCGGTCCATCGCAGCGCCACGGCGTACGGCGCCCCGCCCGCGCCGTCGACGTCCTCCGGCTCCGCGTTGGCCCCGACGGTGGCCAGCTCGTTCGACACGTCGGAGAGCAGCGGCCCGTTGCGTGTCTCCCGGACCCGCATCGGCACCGGCTCGTCACGCCCGAGGACCTCGATCTGCTCGGTGCGGACCTGCATCTCGCGGTAGCTGCCCTCCCGCAGGAAGGTGTCGCCCTGAACCCGCTCGAGGACGAGGTCGACCACGTCGGGGCCCAGGTTGGTGAAGCCCCACGCCACCTCGGCGTTGTGGCCGATCACCACGCCCGGAACCCCGGAAAACGTGAACCCGCTGACGTCGAAGGGGCAGTCGGCGGTGACGGTCCGGCAGTGCAGACCCATCTGGTGCCAGATGCCCGGCACCGAGATGCCCAGGTGCGGGTCGTTGGCCAGCAAGGGGCTTCCGGTGGTGGTGCGGTCGCCGGCCACGACCCACGAGTTGCTGCCCACCCCGCGTCCCTTGCCGACCATCGCCGGCATCGCCTCGACGCCGGCGCGGACGTCCTCCAGCAGCCGGTCGACCTGCGCGGACAGCGGCGCCCGGGCGGGCTTGCGGGTCCCGGAGCCGGTGGCGTCCGGCTCGAAGACGCCGTCGACCACGCCGCCCCCCTCCACGATGGGACGGTGCCGGTCGAACGGGTAGTCGGGGTACAGCTCGGCGGCCCGGTCCGCGCCGACGTCGACCGTCGCCAGGGCACGCCCGATCTCGTCGGTCATGTTGCCGCGCAGGTCCCAGGCCATCGCCTTGAGCCAGGCGACCGAGTCGACGGCGGTCCACGGTTCCGGCGTGTAGTCGAGCCCGTCGAGCGAGAGCACGGTGTACTCCAGCCCCAGGGCGCCGGCGCCCCGGTCCTGGGTGTAGGCGTTGACCCCCGCGGCGTAGGCGTCGAGATAGGTGCGCGTCTCGGCGCTGAGCAGCGAGAGCTCCTGCTCGGCCACGCGACGCCAGCCCATGGTGCGGATGTAGCGATCGGTCTCCAGACCGCCCTCGCCGACGAGCTCGGAGACCCGTCCGGCGGTGACGTGGCGGCGGAAGTCCATCTCGAAGAAGCGGTCCTGGGCGTGCACGAACCCCTGGGCGAGGAACAGGTCCTCGGCGGTGTCGGCGTACACCTGGGGGATGCCGTGCTCGTCGCGCAGCACCTCGACGTCGGCGCTCAGGCCGGGGACGTCGATCTCCCCGGAGGTCTGCGGAAAGGGGCGGCGGACCAGGACGACCGCGGTGACCAGCGCGGCCACCAGCGCCAGGACCACGACCACCGCGACCCCGGTCGCCCACCGGGCTGTGCGGGGCCATGCCCGGAACCCACGGGGTGCGCTCGGCGCGGGTGTGGTCGCCTCGGGGCTGTCGGACACGCGCGTCATCGTGCCACAGCGCTATCCTTGGCACTCGCACCTGTGGAGTGCCAAGTTCAGACCCTTTCGGAGGACCGCCCCGTGCCCACCTATCAGTACGCCTGCACCGCCTGCGAGCACGCCTTCGAGCAGGTGCAGAGCTTCAGCGACGACGCGCTGACCGAGTGCCCGCAGTGCGAGGGTCGGCTGCGCAAGCTCTTCAGCGCCGTCGGTGTGGTCTTCAAGGGCTCCGGCTTCTACCGCACCGACAGCCGGAGCAGCAGCACGGCCAGCGAGCCCGCCTCCTCGGGGTCCTCGAGCGGGTCCTCCTCCGACGGCAGCGCGGCGAAGACCCCCGCGGCGAACGGGTCCGGTTCCTCGACGTCCTCGAGCAGCACCTCCAGCACCTCCAGCACCTCCAGCGCCGCCTCGAGCAGCGCGTCGACCGGCGCCGCCTGAGGCCTGTGGACGGCGGGCGTCACGGATCCCGCGAGGTTCCTAGCCTCGGGGGATGACCCGCACCCCGCCCTCCTCCCCCGGTCCCCTCGACGGCCCCCTCGCCGGCCTGGCCGATGCCCTCATCCGCCGCGGGGCCGCCGTACGCCGGACGGTGCTGCTGCGCCGCCGCCTGGTCGCCGCCGTATGCGCCGCGGGCGCGGTGCTCGTGGCGCTCCAGGCCGCCGCGCCCCCGCCATCACCGACGGTGTCGGTGTCCGTCGCCGCGCGGGACCTCGCCCCCGGAGAGCCTCTCGGCGCCCGGGACGTGGAGCGGCGCCAGGTGCCCGCGCCGCTCGTGCCCGACGGCGCGGCCGAGGTCGACGAACTGGTCGGGCGCACCACCGCGGGCCCGCTCCGCCGAGGTGAGGTGCTCACCGGGGAGCGGGTCCTCGGCCCGACGCTGCTGGCTGCCCACCCGGGGCTCGTCGCCGTCCCCGTCCGGATCCCCGACGCCGGCTCGGTGGGCCTGCTGCGTGTCGGCGACCGGGTCGACGTCGCCGCCGCAGACCCCCGTGGCGCGGAGCCGGCGTACGTCGTCGCCCCCGCTGCGCCGGTGCTCGCCCTGCCCTCGGTGGACGACGGCGGAGGAGCCGGGCTCGGCGGCCGGCTGGTCGTGCTTGCCACCCCTCCCGCGACCGCGCAAGAGTTGGCGCAGGCAGGGGTCAGCCGGCACCTGTCGCTCATCTTGAGCGGGCAGTGACCCGCCTCTCGGAAGGATGATCGATGATCCACGGCTTCAGGGACTTCGTGCTCAAGGGCAACCTCGTCGAGCTCGCGGTCGCGTTCATCATGGCCACTGCCTTCGCCACGGTGGTCATGGCGTTCACGGACGTCCTCATGGGGTTCGTCGGCAAGCTCGGCGGTCAGCCCGACTTCCGCAACGCCACCCTCCTCGACGTCAACGTGGGCGTGTTCGTCAACGCCCTCATCGCCTTCCTGATCATCGCGGCGGTCGTCTACTTCTTCGTCGTGACGCCCTACGAGAAGGCGCTGACCCGGTTCAAGAAGGAGGAGCCGGTGGAGGCCAAGGCCGACGAGGTGCTCGTCCTGGAGGAGATCCGCGACCTGCTCGCCCAGCGACCGACGCCCGGCCCCCCCGGGACCGACGCCGTCTGACCCACCGCACCCGGGAGAGCGCCGGCGTCAGGGGGCTCCGTGGTGCGGAGGAACCTGGCGCCGGAGCCACTCGTCGCCGCGCTCCTCCTCGTCACGGGGATCCCGCTCGCGGTCGTCGGCGGTCTGGGACGGCAGGACGTCGCCGAAGATCTCCGCCAGTCGGCGGCGCCGCGCTGCTTCGGCGCGCACCTCCGCCGGGTCGCGGGGCTCGCTCATCGCACGAGGGCCGACGGTCCCGTGCACGGGACCTCGAACCAGTCTGCGCCGAGCACGGGACGCATCGGGCTCCAGCCCGTGCGCACCTCGACCTCGTCGGAGGAGACCCGCAGCGACCGTCCCCAGGACTCGGCACGAGAGCCCGCGAGCCGGGTGCGCAGCGGACCGTGCAGCTCCGGCGCCGGCCGCTCGATCGCTGCGCCGACCGCTGCCGCGATCTCGGCGCGGCGGACCGGCTGCGCACCGACGTTGTAGATCCCCGCTGGGGCGCGGAGCGCGGCGAGCACCGCGCCGCCCAGGTCGTCGGTGTGCACCACGTGGGCCCAGCCCTCGGGCCGTCCGAAGCCGACCGGCCGCCCGCGGCGCGCGCTGCGCACCATGCACAGGCTCGCCAGGTCGTCGCCGAGGACCTGCCCGAACCGCAGGATGACGGCGCTGCGCTCGCCACCCCGGCAGGCCGCCCCGAAGCCCTGCGCGTGCGCCTCGGCCACCGTGGCCGGCTCGGTGGCCGCCGTAATGTCGAGCAACGACTGCTCGGTGACCCACTCCTCACCGTGGTCGGCGTAGAGCAGGCTCGTCGACTCCTGCACCAGGCGGCGTACGCCGGCAGCCCGGGCTGCGTCCGCCACGGCGACCGCGGCGCGGGCGCGCACCCGGTCGTGGTCGCGCCAGGCCCTGCCACGAGCGACGCCGGCGCCCACCGGCGCCTCGGGGGCGAGGCTGCACACGGCGTCACACCCGTCGAACGCCGCCACCAGGGAGTCCCGGTCGACGACGTCGGCGCACACGGGTGTCGCGCCCCAGGCCTCGAGACGCTGTGCCTCACCGGCCGTCCGGGCGAGCCCGCGCACCTCGTGACCAGCCCCGACCGCGGACGCCACCGCAGCGCGCCCGAGGACGCCGGTGGCGCCGGTGACCGCAACCTTCAACTCCGTCGTCCTCCCTGAGGGGCCTGGACCGCGTCTGGTCCGCCGGTCAGTCTGACTACATCGGGTTGGTCCCGGCAAGCCCCCGGCGCGGACACGTCGACACGCGTCAGGCGCAGAGACCGTTCTCCCGGGCCCGTGCGGCGCGCTCGAGCTCGGCGGCCGTCGGCTCCTCCGCCGCCTCGACCTGCTCCTCGTCGGGGCTGTCGCTGCCACCGCCGGCACCCCGAGCCGGGGTGCGCTGGGTCGGCGCGTCGGCAGCGGTGATCACATCCTCGCTGAGCCGCCGGCTCAGCGGCTGGTCCGCGCGGATCTTCTCCCAGAGGTCCTCGGCGTCGTCGGTCCAGATCAGCCGGTTGGCGTCCTCGGACCAGGTCTCGAAGGGGACGGAGAGAAACTGCACGTTGTCCAGGCCGATGTCGGTCAGCTGCTTGGCGAGGCCGGCGAGCTTCGCCAGCGAGTCGAGATCCTCGTCGAGACGGATCGACTTCGTGGCTGCGTCGAGGAAGTTGTAGAGGCGCACCGGGTTCGCCAGGGTGCCCGCCGAGACGGCCTTGTTGGTCATCGCCGCGAGGAACGCCTGCTGGCGTCGCATCCGGCCGATGTCGCCGTTGTCGGAGATCGCGGTCCGGGTCCGCACGTAGTCGAGCGCCTGGCGACCGTCCGCCTCGTAGCTGCCCGCCTCGAGGTGGATCTTGCCGTAGGTGTCGTTGACCTCCTCCGGCACGCAGATCGGCACCCCGTCGAGGGCGTCGACCATGTGCCGGAACCCGGTGAAGTTCACCTCGACGAAGTGGTTGATCCGGATGTCAGTGAGGTGCTCGACCGTCTTGATGGTGCACGCGGGACCACCGACCGCGAAGGCCGCGTTGAACATCGACAGCCCGGTCGGGGCCGGCACCACGCCCTCGCCGTCCTTCGTCGGGCACTCCGGCCGCTCGACCATCGAGTCGCGCGGGAGGCTCACGCCGTACGCGCGCTGCCGATCGCCGGAGATGTGCAGCAGGATCGTGGTGTCGGACAGCCCGGCCGAGTCCCCGCCCACGCCGGTGCCGATCCGGCTGTCGGACCCGATCAGCAGGATGTTCAGGGGCTTGAACGGCCGGTCCACCGCGACCTCGTCGGGTCGGTCACCGCCCAGCAACGCGTCGGTGTCCAGCGCGCTCAGGTTCCCCTCGAGCTTCTGGTAGACCAGCGTGACGCCGATCCCGATCACGAGTGCCAAGGACAGCGCGCAGACCGTGGCCAGGCGCGTCACACGGCGCCGGCGCGGAAGCGCGGCGCGATGACGAGGTCCGGTGTGCGACACGGATGTGGTTCCTTGACCGAGAAGACAGGGCGCGACGAAGGGTCCGGCGCCCACGACGCTGTGCCACAACCGGGCCCTTCCCCGGATCCTAGTGTGCGGGCGACCCGGGAGAACCGGAAATCGACCACGCGCCACCGCTGCCGGGACCCCGTGCCAAGATGGTCGCCGCGATCGGCCCCAGTAGCTCAGTGGATAGAGCAGCCGCCTCCTAAGCGAAAGGTCGCCAGTTCGACTCTGGCCTGGGGCACCACGGCTCGTCCGTCGCTGCCCGGCCCGCCCGATCAGCCGAAGGCGCCGGTCCCCTGGAGCAGCTTCCACACCTCGTCACGGCGCTCGACGGCGAAGTCGGTGGCCACGTGGTAGCGGTCGCGCCAGACCACCGAACCGTCGACGATCGGCTGGCAGGTCGGGGCCGACGGGCAGAAGACCGCGTTCAGGTTGACGGTGTCGACGTCGTCGCGGTCGGCGTCCAGCGCGATGTAGCTCGCGGTGGTCGGCGGCGTCTCCACGGGCAGGGTGACCACGCAGTCGACGGCCGTCTCCGCGGTCGCCAGGCACTCGTCGGGCGCGA
Source organism: Nocardioides sp. (assembly GCA_030698375.1). Lineage (GTDB taxonomy): Bacteria > Actinomycetota > Actinomycetes > Propionibacteriales > Nocardioidaceae > Nocardioides_A. The sequence continues at coordinate 43,064 of JAUYLL010000123.1, forward strand.
AGGTGTCCGGGGTGAGGACGTCCTCGACCAGGATCACCCGGTCCGCGGTCTCGCTGATCAGGTCGAGGGTCCGGCGGCTCGAGCGCAGCAGGGTCCGCTTGAGCGGCTCGTCGGTGGACCGGCGGGGCTCGATCGGCCGGGACTTCGCCCGGCTGGCGAGCCGGTCCTGGCTGACCAGGATCACCACGTCGGGGTCCAGCTGGGGGAGCTTGTCCTCGTACCAGCCGACACGGATGCTCTCGCAGTTGTCGATCCGGCCCGGGGGCGAGTTGTTGTTGATCAGGTCCGGCTGCCACATACAGCCGGCCAGCACGTTCATCGAGAACGTGAAGCCCTGGTCCTCCGCGATCTGTCGGAACATCGGGGCCAGCATCCGGGCGTGGCTGTCACCCACGAGCAGCACGTGGGGGCCGTCGCCCTCGACCACGATGCAGTCGCGGGGGTCCGCGGCGTTGCACGGCAGGTCGGTGCCCTTGTCGTCGCGGATCGCCTGCCAGTCGATCTCGGCCGGGATCTCCTCGGCCTCGTCGGCGGCTGTCGTCGCCGCGACCCCACCCACACCGTTTGTCTGCCCGTTCTGCACGTCGGCGGCGAGCGACGGCTGGCGCTCCTGCGCCAGCGACCACGGGATGAAGGTGACCGCGATCAGCACGCTGCTCGCCAATCCCACCACCACGACCTTCCAGCGGTGCGGGTCGAGCAGCTTGGTGGTGCGGATCGGCATCTCCAGCAGCTCCGCCGAGGCCGCCGCCATCGCGGTGGCGAGCACACCGGCCAGGACCGCGAGGGTCTCCGGGCTGGTCGCGATGAACTCCTGGAGCACGACGATGATCGGCCAGTGCCACAGGTACGTCGCATAGGTGATGGTGCCGAGGTAGACCGGGATCTTCGCGCTGAAGAACCTCCCGACGACCTGCTTCTCGTCGACCATGAGGCCGGTGATGAGCATGACGCACGCGACCGTGGCCACGATGCCGCGGTTGGACTGCGACAGCGGTAGCCAGGAGCTGACGAGCAGCAGGAAGAGCGTCAGACCGCCGATTGCCAGGGCGCGTGCCGCCCCCGGCCCGACCCGGAACCACGCGGCGCGCATCGCCACGGCGAGCAGGGCGCCGGCCACGAGCTGGTAGAGACGCGCGTCCGTGCCGTAGTAGGCGTGGATCTCGTCGACCCTGCCCCAGTAGACCTGCGAGGCCAGCGAGCCCAGGAACATCGCGGAGAGACCGACGGGCACCGCCCAGCTCCGCTTGGAGCGCATGAGCAGCACGAGGACGATCGGGAAGACGAAGTAGAACTGCTCCTCGATCGCGAGCGTCCAGAAGTGCAGGAACGGGCTGACCGACTCGTCGGTGGCGAAGTAGTCGTTGGACTGGCTGATGAAGCGCCAGTTGGCGACGTACAGCAGCGCCGCCTGGGCGTCGCCGATGATCGCCAGCCGCCGCACCACCGAGGTGATGAGGACGAAGATGAGCGTGGTCGCGACGATCACGACGAGTGCGGCCGGGAGCAGTCGCCGTACCCGCCGGGAGTAGAACTTCCCGAGGTCGAGCCGGCCGGTGCGATCGACCTCGCTGAGGATCACGTTGGTGACCAGGTAGCCCGAGAGGACGAAGAACAGGTCGACGGAGACGAACCCGCCCTGGACCCAGCCGACCCCGGTGTGGAAGAGGATGATGATGTACATCGCCAGCATCCGCAGCCCGTCGAGCGCGGGCCGGTACGTCCACTTCATCGGGTGGGCACTCCTCGGGTAGGCGCGTCCGGACAGGGGAGGACGCGTCAAGGCAGCGCTCACCTACCCAGAACCTCGTCGTCCATCACTTCGTGAGGACCACCGTTTCACAGCCGGTCGGTGGGAAACCTTGGGGGGCATGACCGAGAAAGCACTGAACGGCAAGAAGATCGCGTTCCTCGTCGCTCACGAGGGGATCGAGCAGGTCGAGCTCACCGAGCCGTGGAAGGCGGTCGAGGAAGCCGGCGGTGAGCCGGTGCTGGTGTGCACCAGACCCGGCACCGCCCAGGCCTTCCGTCACCTCGACGCCGCCGACACGTTCGACGTCGACGTCACCGTGGCCGACGCCGCCAGCAGCGACTACCTCGGCCTGGTCCTGCCCGGAGGAGTGGCGAACCCTGACGCACTGCGGATGGACAGCGACGCGGTCGACTTCGTGAAGAGCTTCTTCGACGACGACCGCCCGGTGGCCGCGATCTGCCATGCGCCGTGGGCGCTGGTAGAGGCCAACGTGCTCGACGGCCGGACCCTCACGTCCTGGCCGAGCCTGCAGACCGACATCCGCAACGCCGGCGCCACCTGGGTCGACGAGGAGGTGGTCGTCGACGGCGCGCTCGTCACCAGCCGCAACCCCGACGACCTCCCCGCGTTCAACCAGGCCGTGGTCGACCTCCTCACCCACGCCGCCCAGGCGACCTGAGCCCGGAGCCGGAGCCGGAGCCGGGGCTCAGCGCGAGACGACCTCGAAGGTCATCCCGGACTCCGCCAGGCGGCGGGTCAGGTTCTCCCCCATCGCGACCGCGGTGGTCACCTGGCCCGCCGTCTCGGGGTTGTCGTCCAGCGCCAGGGAGAGCGCCGCCTCGGCGAGCATCTTCGACGTCTCGGTGTAGCCGGGGTCGCCGCCGGAGACCCGCGTGTGCACCTGGGCGCCACCGGCCTCACCGAAGAAGTCGACGCTGAACCAGGACTTCGCCCGCCGCTGCGGCGAGGGTCCCTGCCCGGGCTCGATGCGGGACAGCACGGCACGACGCAGCGGCGGCACCTGCACGGCACCCATCAGGGCCATGGCGCCGAGGGCGCCCCCCACGGCGTACGGGAGCTTCTTGACCCCGGCGTAGTGGGAGTAGCGGAAGTCGGGACCGTAGCGCTCCAGGGCGGCACCCGAGCGGGCGACCACGAACGGGTCCAGGGTGGGGAGGGGAACCAGCCACACCCCGAGGTCGCGGTCGCGGTGCGGGCGCTGGACCACCCCGCGGGAGCGACGCCCCTCGGGCCGCGGCTCGGCCGCACGCCGGTCGCGGGCCGCCTGCTGCATCTGCCGTCCGCGGGCGAAGGCCCCGATCGCGGAGTGGAAGGTGCCCCCGGAGAAGGCCGCGTTCGAACGGACCACACCGCGCAACGTGATCGGCTCCCCCTCGGGCAGTTGGTGCACCGTGTAGCGCGCGCCGAGGTCGTGCGGCACCGAGTCGAATCCGCAGGCGTGGACGAGACGGGCGCCCGAGGCCACCGCGGTCTCGTGGTGCGCCAGCCAGGTGCGGTCGACGAACTCGGGCTCGCCGGTGATGTCGAGGTAGTCGGTGCCGGCCCGCGCGCACGCCGCGACGATGGGGTCGCCGTGCTGCTGGTAGGGACCCACCGTGGTCGCGAGCACGCGGGTGCGGGTCGCCAGCGCGTCGAGCGAGGCCGGGTCGCCGCTGTCGGCCACGAGGAGGGGGAGCTCCTTGCAGGCGGAGTCGATGCTCGCGAGCTTCTCGCGCACCTTCGCCAGCTTCACCTCGTTGCGGCCGGCGATGCCCCACCGCAGGCCGGGCGGCGCGTGCTGGGCGAGGTACTCCGCAGTGAGGCCGCCGGTGAATCCGGTGGCGCCGAGCAGGACGATGTCGAGCTCGCGGGAGTCGGCAGCGGGCACGGAGGGCTCCTTCGTCGCAGGGGTCGAGTGCGTCCCAGGGGGACGGGGTTCACTCTTGCGCGGAACCGGGCCCGGTCCAAGTCCGTCTCAGCACCTCGCGGCCCGACGGCCGACCACCGGCGCACGGGTCGACGTACGCTCGGTCCATGTGCCGCAACATCCGCACCCTCCACAACTTCGCTCCCCCCGCGACCGACGAGGAGGTCGCGGCCGCGGCGCTCCAGTACGTGCGCAAGGTCAGCGGCAGCACCCGACCGTCCCAGGCCAACCAGGCGGTCTTCGACGAGGCCGTGCGGGAGGTCACCGCCGCCACGCAGCGGCTCCTGGAGGGCCTGACGACCACCGCGCCACCGAAGGACCGCGAGGTCGAGGCGGCGAAGGCGAGGGCCCGTGCCGAGCTCCGCTACGCGCGCTGACCCCGCGGTCGCCGCAGCACTCGAGCTGCTGGGCGGCCGGACGATCGTCACCCTGACCGGGGCCGGGCTCTCCACCGACTCGGGCATCCCGGACTACCGCGGCCCCGGGGCGCCGGTCCGCACACCCATGACCTTCGGGGAGTTCCTCTCCGGCCCGGATGCGCGCCAGCGGTACTGGGCCCGCAGCCACGTCGGCTGGACCCGGATGGGCTCCGCGTCCCCGAACCCCGGCCACGGGGCGCTGGCCCGGCTCGAGGCTGCCGGCCACCAGCGGTTCCTCATCACCCAGAACGTCGACGGCCTGCACGAGCGCGCCGGGAGCCAGCAGATGGTCGCCCTCCACGGCCGGGTCTCCGAGGTGGTCTGCCTCGCGTGCGGTGAGGTGACCAGCCGTGCGGTCCTCGCCGCCCGGATGACCGCCGCCAACCCCGGGTACGCCGAGCGGCACGCCGACGCCGCCGCCCGACCCGACGGCGACGTGCTGCTCGAGGAGACCGCGGGCTTCGTGGTCCCGGCCTGCCCACGCTGCGGCGGGGTGCTCAAGCCCGACGTCGTCTTCTTCGGCGAGAACGTCCCGAAGCCCCGGGTCCAGCGTTGCTTCGACGCCGTCGACGCCCTCGACCCCCGCACGGGCGCCCTGCTCGTGGCCGGGTCCTCGCTCACCGTGATGTCCGGGTTCCGGTTCGTGCGCCGCTGCGCCCGCGCCGGTGTCCCGGTGGTGATCGTCAACCGGGGTCCGACCCGTGGCGACGACCTCGCCACCCACACCGTGCCGGTCGGGTGCAGCGACTTCCTGGCGGCCCTCGCCGCGCTCGGCGGGTCCTAGCCGGATCCTCGCTCAGTCCACGTCCTCCGGTCCCACCTCGGCAGCGTGCACGATCCTGTCGAAGGTGCGCCACAGGACGACGGTGAGGACGAGCGAGCCGACGAAGCCGAACCAGTACGGCGCGAGGATCCCGAACGCCTGCGCGATAACCCCACCCACCAGGGAGCCGGCAGCCGCTCCCCCGACCGCCCCGAGCATGTAGACCGACGTGACCCGCCCGAGCAGCGCGCTCGGCACCGCGCGTTGGCGCACCGTCGTGGCGGTAGTCCCCCACACCACGGCGTGGACGCCGAAGACCATCATCATCGCGCCGGCGACCCAGCCGCTCCGGGTCAGCGCCAGCACGAGGTGCGTGACGGTCTCGACGACCAGGCCGGCACGCATCAGCGTCGCGAGCGAGAACCGGTCCTGCAGCCAGCCGTACGTCGTGGCGCCGACCAGCCCGCCGACGGCACCGGCGGCGATCAGCACGCCGTACCCCCGCTCCCCCAGCCCGAGGATCTCGGTCGCGTAGAGCACGTAGACCGCCATCGCCGCGCCGAAGGTGACGTTGAAGAGGGCGATGGTGATCGCGAGCGTGCGCACCGGCGGGTGCGCGGCGAGCCAGCGCAGGCCCTCGGCGATCTCCTGGCGCATCCGCCGCTGCTCGGTGCGCTCGGGCGGCGGGACCGTGCCGATGCGCGAGACGAGAGCGACCGTGAGGACCAGGCAGACCGCGGTGCCGGCGAACGGCAGCGCGACCGCGGTGCCGAAGAGGATGGCCCCGAGGGGTGGGCCGGCCAGCTGGTTGGCCAGGGTCCGGGTGCCGAAGAGCCGGGCGTTGGCCAGCCCCAGGTGGGCCTTCGGCACCAGGGAGGCCACGAGCGTCGTCGACGCGTTGTCCGCGAACGTCTCGGCGGTGCCGAGGAGGAAGGCCACGGTCAGCACGACCGGCAGCGACACGACGTCGGTGACGACCGAGACCGCCAGCCCGGTGAGCACCAGCGCGCGCAGGGTCTCCACCACCAGGAGCAGCCGGCGCCGGTCGGTGCGGTCCACCAGGGCCCCCGCGAGGGTGCCGAGCAGCAGCCAGGGCAGCTGCTGGAGGAAGACCGCGGCAGCGACCGCGAGCGGGTCGCGGGTCAGCGAGGCGACCAGCAGCGGCGCGGCCGACAGCATGATGCCGTCGCCCAGGTTGGCCAGCGAGGAGCCGGACCAGAGCCACCGGAAGTCCCGGCCGAGGCGGGGTGGCGAGAGGCGGGCGACGAACCGTGCGAGCACGCCCCTCATGTGTCCCCCTCCGGGCTCGGCCCCCTCAGCACCGGGTCACCCTCGCCCATCACCACCATCAGCGGCAAGCGGGTTCCAGGCACCCGCCGACCCCCTCCGTGACAGTGGTACTGTCACAATCATGAAGCTCTCGACGATGCTCATGTACGACGGGAATCCCCGTGACGCCGCCGACCAGGTCGTCTCCTGGGAGAAGGCCGGACTCGACACTGTCTGGGTGGCCGAGGCCTACGGCTTCGACTCCCCGACGCTGATGGGTTACCTGGCCGCCCGCACCGAGACCATCGAGATCGGGGCGGCGATCCTCAACATCTTCTCCCGCACCCCCGGCACCCTCGCCCAGACCGCCGCCGGGCTCGACAACGTCAGCGGCGGCCGCGCGATCCTGGGCCTCGGCGCCTCCGGCCCGCAGGTCATCGAGGGCTGGCACGGGATGCCCTACGAGCGCCCCCTGGGCCGCACCCGGGAGATCGTGGAGATCGTCCGGGCGATGATGCGCCGCGAGCGCATCGACCACCAGGGCAAGAACTTCACCATCCCCCTGCCGGCCGACCAGGGCCTCGGCCTCGGCAAGCCGCTGAAGATGCTCACCCGCCCCGAGCGCTCGGTGGTGCCGATCTACATCGCCGCGCTCGGCGAGAAGAACGTCAAGGCCACCGCCGAGTACGGCGACGGCTGGCTGCCGTTCCTCTACGTCCCCGAGAAGGCCGACGACGTGTGGGGCGACTCCCTGCGCGAGGGCGGCGCCAAGCGCCCCGCCGACCTCGGCCCCCTCGAGACCGTCGCCGGCGGCATGGTCGCCATCGGTGACGACGTGAAGTCGCTGCTCGACTTCGCCCGGCCGATGTTCGCCCTCTACATCGGCGGCATGGGCGCGCGCGACAAGAACTTCTACAACGAGCTCGCCTGCCGCTACGGCTACGAGAAGGAGGCCGCGGAGATCCAGGACCTCTACCTCAGCGGCAAGAAGCAGGAGGCGGAGGCCAAGGTGCCGCTCGAGCTGCTCGAGCTGTGCAACCTCGTCGGCCCCGCGTCGTACGTCCAGGAGCGGATCGCCGCGTTCCGCGAGTCGGGCGTCACCAACCTGCAGATCATGCCGGTCAGCGACGACCCGGTCGGCACCATCCGCCAGATGAAGGAGTGGGTCTCTTGAGCACGCGTCCGATCTTCGACGAGGAGCACGAGGCGTTCCGCCAGACCGTGCGGTCGTTCATCGCCAAGGAGATCACTCCGCACCACGAGGAGTGGGAGAAGGCGGGCCAGGTCCCGCGGGAGCTCTGGACGAAGGCCGGCGACCTCGGGATGCTCTGCTTCGACGTCCCCGAGGAGTTCGGCGGCCCGGGCGTCGACGACTTCCGCTACAACGTGGTCGTCACCGAGGAGCTCGCCCGCTCCGGTGCGAGCGGTCCGGGCTTCCCGGTCCACAGCGACATCATCGTCCCCTACCTCGTCACCCTCGGCACCGAGGAGCAGAAGAAGCGCTGGCTCCCCGGCTGCGTGAGCGGCGAGACGATCACCGCCATCGCGATGACCGAGCCGGGCGCCGGCAGCGACCTCCAAGGCGTCCGCACCACGGCCATCGACAAGGGCGACCACTACGTGCTCAACGGGTCGAAGACCTTCATCAGCAACGGCATCATGGCCGACCTGGTGATCGTCGTCGCCCGCACCGACCCCGACGCCGGCCACCAGGGCATCAGCCTGCTCGTGGTCGAGGAGGGCATGGAGGGCTTCGAGCGCGGCCGCAACCTCGACAAGGTCGGCCTCAAGGCTCAGGACACCGCCGAGCTCTCGTTCAACGACGTCGTCGTGCCGAAGGAGAACGTCCTCGGCGAGGTCGGCTCCGGCTTCATCTCGCTGATGATCAACCTGCCCCAGGAGCGGCTCTCCATCGCCGTCATCGCCGCCGCCGCCTGCGAGCGGGTGCTGGAACTGTCGCTGGACTACGCCAAGGAGCGCGAGGCGTTCGGCAAGCCGATCGGCAAGTTCCAGAACACCCGCTTCATGCTGGCCGAGATGGCGACCGAGACGCACATCGCCCGGACCTTCGTCGACGACTGCATCACCCGCCACCTCAAGGGCGAGCTGGACACGTCGCTGGCGTCGATGGCGAAGTACTGGACCACCGAGCTGCAGACCAAGGTGGTGGACCGCTCCGTGCAGCTGCACGGCGGCTACGGCTACATGATGGAGTACCCGATCGCCCGGGCGTTCATCGATAGCCGGATCCAGACGATCTACGGCGGCACCACCGAGATCCAGAAGGAGATCATCGGGCGCTCGCTCGGGATCTGAGGTCATCCGCCGCGCCTCGGGCGCGGGTCGGCGACCACCACGCATCGCCTCCGCTGGGTGGACCGGCGGGGGCGATGCCTGCATCACGCAGGTAACGTGCGCCATCTGATCCTGGGAGGACCGTGACCGAGCACAGCAGGGGGCAGGGCAGCACCCCGACGCCCCAGCAGGTACGCCGGGCCCTTGCGCGCGCGGAGCGCGGCGCGGCCCTCGACCCCTCCGAGGCGACCGCTCTCCACGCGGCACGCGGCGAGGACCTCGAGCGGCTGTGCGCCGTCGCTGCGCGGGTCCGCGACGCCGGCCTGGCCGACGCCGGCCGACCCGGCGTGGTGACGTACTCCCCGAAGGTTTTCATCCCGGTGACGCGGCTGTGCCGCGACCGGTGCCACTACTGCACCTTCGTCACCGTCCCCGGCAAGCTCAAGGCCGACGGCGAGGACCTGTTCCTCTCCCCCGACGAGATCGTCGCGCTCGCCGCCGAGGGCGCGCGCCTGGGCTGCACCGAGGCGCTGTTCACCCTCGGCGACCGGCCCGAGGACCGCTGGCCCGAGGCACGGCAGTGGCTCGACGAGAAGGGCTACGACTCCACGCTCGACTACGTCCGCGCGATGGCAGTCCGGGTGCTGGAGGAGACCGGCCTGCTCCCCCACCTCAACCCGGGCGTCATGTCGTGGACCGAGATGAACCGGCTCAAGCCGGTCGCCCCGTCGATGGGGATGATGCTCGAGACCACCTCCCGCCGGCTGTTCGAGACCAAGGGCGAGGTCCACCACGGCTCCCCCGACAAGGACCCCGACATCCGGCTGCGCGTGCTCGAGGACGCCGGTCGGCTCTCGATCCCCTTCACCACCGGGGTGCTGATCGGGATCGGCGAGACCCTCGAGGAGCGCGCCGACGCGCTGTTCGCGCTGCGTCGCGTGGCGCGCCAGTTCGGTCACGTGCAGGAGGTGATCGTCCAGAACTTCCGGGCCAAGCCCGACACCGCGATGCGGCACGCCGGCGACCTGGGGCTCGAGGAGTACCTCGCCGCCCTGGCGACCGCCCGGGTGGTCCTCGGCCCGAAGGTCCGGCTGCAGGCCCCGCCGAACCTCACCGACGCCGCGGAGTGCCACCGGCTGCTCGCCGCGGGGGTCGACGACTGGGGCGGGGTCAGCCCGCTCACCCCCGACCACGTGAATCCCGAGCGGCCCTGGCCCTCGCTGGAGCGGTTGGCCGCGATCACCGCCGAGGCCGGCTTCACCCTGGCCCCGCGCCTGACCGCGCACCCCGAGTACGTGCGTGGCGCCCGCGACACCGGCGAGCCCTGGATCGACCCGCGGGTGCTCGGCCACACCACGGCGCTGGCCGGGCCCGACGGCCTGGCGCTGCCCGGCGTACGGCCCGAGGGGAGGACCTGGCAGGAGCCCGAGGGCGGGTTCACCCAGCACGGCGGAGGCACCGGCCGCACCGACCTGCACACCGCGGTCGACACCGAGGGCCGCACCCACGACCGCCGCGCGGACTTCGACACCGTGTACGGCGACTGGCAGTCGCTGCGCGACCAGGTGGCCGCCGGCGCCGGCGCGGAGCACGAGGTGCTGGAGTCGGAGGTCAAGGCCGCGCTGCGGCAGGCCGAGGCCGATCCGCAAGGCCTCACCGACGACCAGGCGCTCACCCTCATGCAGGTCGACGGCCCCGCGCTCGTCGAGCTGTGCGCGATCGCCGACGGTCTGCGCCGCGACGTCGTCGGCGACACCGTGACCTACGTCGTCAACCGGAACATCAACTTCACCAACGTCTGCTACGTCGGCTGCCGGTTCTGCGCCTTCGCGCAGCGCCGCACCGACGCCGACGCCTACTCGCTCTCCCTCGATCAGGTCGCCGACCGGGCCGAGGCGGCCTGGGGCGACGGCGCCACCGAGGTCTGCATGCAGGGCGGGATCGACCCCGAGCTGCCGGGGACGGCGTACTTCGACCTCGCCGCCGCAGTGAAGCAGCGGGTGCCCGAGATGCACGTGCACGCCTTCTCCCCCATGGAGATCGTCAACGGCGCCTCCCGCACCGGCCTGTCCTACCGCGACTTCCTCACCAAGGCCCGCGAGGCCGGCCTCGACACCATCCCCGGCACCGCGGCCGAGATCCTCGACGACGAGGTCCGGTGGGTGCTCACCAAGGGCAAGCTCCCGGCCGCCACCTGGATCGAGGTCGTCACCGCCGCCCATGAGGTGGGCCTGCGGTCGAGCTCGACGATGATGTACGGCCACGTCGACAACCCGCGGCACTGGGTGGAGCACCTGCGCGTGCTCTCCCGCATCCAGGACCGCACCGGCGGGTTCACCGAGTTCGTGCCGCTGCCGTTCGTGCACCACTCCTCGCCGATCTACCTCGCCGGCGTCGCCCGCCCGGGCCCCACCCTGCGCGACAACCTCGCCGTCCACGCGATGGCGCGGATCCTGCTGCACGGCCGCATCGACAACATCCAGGCCTCCTGGGTGAAGCTCGGCGTCGAGGGCATCCACGCCATGCTGCGCGCGGGCGCCAACGACCTCGGCGGCACCCTCATGGAGGAGACGATCTCCCGGATGGCCGGCTCCGAGCACGGCAGCGAGAAGAGCGTCGAGGAGCTCGAGGAGATCGCCGCCGCCATCGGCCGCCCGGTCCGCCAGCGCACCACGACGTACGGCGAGGTCCCCGCCCGCACCTGAGGGTCAGCCGCGGGTGGCGGCGACGTACTGCGCGACGCCGTGGCGCTCGCGCACGACGTCGCGGTAGCCCGCCTCGCGCAGCCAGCCGGTGAGCTCGTCGGCGCCGAACATCCGCAGGCCGGTCCGGGGCAGCGTGAGGTGCTGCGCGGCGCGGACGGGACGGTGCGGGGACTCGATGCTCGCCATCAGCGCGAGCCGACCGCCCGGACGCAGGACACGGGTGATCTCCGCCAGGGCACGGAACGGGTCAGGGATCAGGTAGAGCGCGGCGTAGCAGCCGACCGCGTCGAAGGCGCCGTCAGCGAAGGGCAGGGCGTGCGCGCTCCCCCGGACGTACGCCGGCACACCGTCGCCGCCGTCGCTCCCCCGGCGGGCGCCCTGCGCGAGCATCGGTGCGGACAGGTCGACCCCCACCGCGAGGCCACCGGGCACGACGGCCTCGGCGAAGACCCGCGTGAAGAGTCCCGGTCCGCAGGCGACGTCGAGCACCCGGTCACCGGGAGCCAGACCGAGCGCCTCGACCGTGCGCTGCTTCTCCTGCCGCACGTGGGCAGGGTCGAAGCCCATGAGGGAGAACCCGAGCACCGGCCGCCAGGCCCGCTCGTAGACCGCGGCCAGGACCGGGTTCTGCATCGCGCGCTGGGCCAGGCTGCTCACGCCTCAGCGTCCCACGAGCGCTCATGCTCGACGCTGCGACGGGTACGACGGGGGTGAGGCGCAGCGACGAGGAGAGGAGCCCGACGTGGCGACGAGCATCGTGGACGACGACCTGTGGCAGGCCTTCCACCGCGTGGTGAACATGACCTCCCGCGAGCTCCGCGAGTGGCTGGCCGTGGAGGGCGCGGGTGAGGAGACAGAGGAGGTGCCCGACCGGGCCGGGAGCGAGATCGGCCACCGGGTGGCCGACATCCTCGCCAAGCGGCGCTCCGACCTGACCCCGGAGGACGTGACGGTGATGCAGCAGGTCGTCGGGGAGGTCATGGCCGAGCGCGACGTCGACCTCGAGCCCACCGCTGGTGAGGCGTCGTGGCGACATCGGCTGATGGACCTGGGCCACGACCCGCTCAAGCCGGTCGAGAAGGGTTAGCTCACTCCCACTCGATGGTGCCGGGCGGCTTCGAGGTGATGTCGACGGTGACGCGGTTGATCTCGGCGACCTCGTTGGTGATGCGGGTCGAGATCTTCTCCAGCACGTCGTACGGCAGCCGCGCCCAGTCGGCGGTCATCGCGTCCTCGGAGGTGACGGGGCGCAGCACGACGGGGTGGCCGTAGGTGCGGCCGTCGCCCTGGACCCCGACCGAGCGAACGTCGGCCAGCAGCACCACGGGGAACTGCCAGATGTCGCGGTCGAGGCCGGCGTGGGTGAGCTCCTCGCGGGCGATCGCGTCGGCGGCGCGGAGGATGTCGAGGCGCTCGCGGTTGACCTCGCCGATGATCCGGATGCCGAGGCCCGGCCCGGGGAACGGGTGGCGCCAGACGATGTCGGCGGGCAGGCCGAGCTGCTCACCGACCAGACGGACCTCGTCCTTGAACAGCGTCCGCAGCGGCTCGACGAGCTCGAACTGCAGGTCGTCGGGGAGGCCGCCGACGTTGTGGTGGGACTTGATCGTCGAGGTGCCGGCGCCCCCGCCGGACTCGACCACGTCGGGGTAGAGCGTGCCCTGGACGAGGAAGGCGACCTTGTCACCGTCGTCCCCGGTCACGGCGTCCGCGAGGATCTCGGCCTCCGCGGCCTCGAAGACCCGGATGAACTCCCGGCCGATCACCTTGCGCTTCTGCTCGGGGTCGATGACGCCCGCGAGCGCGTCGAGGAACTGCTTCTCGGCCTCGACGACCTTGAGGTCGACCCCGGTCGCGGCGACGAAGTCCCGCTCCACCTGCTCGGTCTCACCCTGGCGCATCAGCCCGTGGTCGACGTACACGCAGGTGAGCCGGTCGCCGATCGCGCGCTGCACGAGCGCGGCGGCCACGGCGGAGTCGACGCCGCCGGAGAGGCCGCAGATCGCCTGGCCCCGGTGACCGATCTGGGCGCGGATCGACTCGACCTGCTCCTCGACGATGTTGACCATGGTCCAGGTCTGTCGGCAGCCGGCGATCCGGACGAGGAACTGCTCGAGCACCTGCTGGCCGTGCTCGGTGTGCAGCACCTCGGGGTGCCACTGCACGCCCGCCAGGCCGGCGTCGACGTTCTCGAAGGCCGCCACGGGGGTGCCGGGGGTCGAGGCGAGGACGGTGAACCCCTCGGGGGCGGCGACGACCGCGTCGCCGTGGGACATCCACACCCGGTGCTCCGCCGGTACGTCGGCAAGCAGGGTCCCCGGCTCGCTCACGGCCACCGTGGTGCGCCCGTACTCACGGGCCCCGGTCGCGGCGACCTCGCCGCCCATCCCCTTGGCCATCAGCTGGAAGCCGTAGCACATCCCGAACAGCGGGGTGCCCGAGGAGAACAGCGCCGGGTCCATGCCCGGGGCGCCGTCGGCGTACACCGAGGACGGTCCGCCGGAGAGGACGATCGCCTTCGGCCGCTTGGCCAGCATCTCGGCGACCGGCATCGTGTGCGGCACGATCTCGGAGTAGACCCGCGCCTCCCGCACCCGGCGGGCGATGAGCTGGGCATACTGCGCGCCGAAGTCGACGACGAGGACGAGATCGTGGTCAGTCACCCGCGTGATCCTATCGGGGGTCTCGACCGGCTCACCCACCGGCGAACACCCCCGGACATGGCTCAGGGCCCGACCGGGGAGGGAGGGTGGTCGGGCCCTGAAAAGTCCAAGACACTGCGGACCAGCGCACGGACTTGAGAACCGGCCAGGGAGGGAGTTAAACAACCGGCTCTCTGTAGGCCTCAACGATGTCCGGGGGGTGGGGTTACGCCCTTCTGCCGGACATTTTCGCCGTGGTCAGGACACCGCGACGATCGGCAGCCGCAGGGCGCCCGGAGCAGCACTCGGAACCGCCGGCGACCGGGGCGCGACGGGCTCCAGGCGCTGGTACTCCCCGCCCAGCTCGGGGCGTCCGTCGGTCTCGCCCTTGTTGGGCCAGAAAGCCATCGCCCGCTCGGCCTGCGCGGTGATCGTCAGCGATGGGTTGACCCCCAGGTTCGCCGAGATCGCCGACCCGTCGGCCACGTGCAGGCCGGGGTGGCCGTAGACCCGCTGGTAGGCGTCCACGACACCGGTCTCGACCGAGTCGCCGATCGTGCAGCCGCCGATGAAGTGGGCGGTCAGCGGCCGGTTGAACGGCTCGCCGATGGTGCCCCCGGGCGTGCCGCCGATGAGGTCGGCGATGCGCCGGATCGTCTCGTTGGCGACGGGGATCCAGGTCGGGTTCGGGATGCCGTGGCCCTGGCGCGAGGAGAGGGTCCAGCGCCGGGTGACCGGGTTCCTCTTGGGGAAGACCGTGATCGAGTTGTCGATGGTCTGCATCACCAGCGCGATCACCGTCCGCTCCGACCAGTGCTTCATGTCGTAGAGCTCGGCGACGTTGCGGCGCTCCTTCCACATCCCGCGCAGCCAAGTCCGCCAGCGCGGCACCGGGCCGTCGCCGTCGGTCAGCACCGTGGTGAGCAGCGACATCGCGTTGCTGCCCTTGCCGTAGCGCACCGGCTCGACGTGGGTGTCCCCGTCGGGGTGGAACGAGGAGGTGATCGCGATGCCCTGGCTGTAGTCGACCTTGGTGTCGGGGGCGATGGCACCCAGGATCGACTCGGAGTTGGTCCGCGAGAGGTGGCCCAACCGGTCGGAGATGCCCGGCAGGTGCCCGTCGGTCTTCATCCGGTGCAACAGCCGTTGGGTGCCGAGCGCCGAGGCGGCCAGGACGACCTGGTCGGCGGTGAGGGTCCGGCGTACCGCCTTCCGGGAGACCTTCGCCTTCGTGTAGCGGACGTCGACGTCGTAGCCGCCGCCCTGGCGCGGGGCGATCCGGGTCACCGTGGTGAGGGCGTGAACCTTCGCGCCCTGCTGCTCGGCGAGGTAGAGGTAGTTCTTGACCAGCGTGTTCTTCGCGTTGTGGCGGCAGCCGGTCATGCACTCCCCGCACGCCCGGCAAGGGTTGCGGTCCGGGCCGGCTCCCCCGAAGTACGGGTCCGCGACCTGCTCGTCCGCGTGGTCCTGCGGGCCGCCGAAGAAGACGCCGACCGGGGTGGGGTGGAAGGTGTCCCCCACGCCCATGTCCTGGGCGACCTTCTCCATCACCTCGTCGGCGGCGGTGCGCAGCGGGTTCTCGACCACACCGAGCATCCGCTTCGCCTGGTCGTAGAACGGCGCCAGCTCCTCGCGCCAGTTGGTGATGTGCCGCCAGCTCTTGTCCTCGTAGAACGGCGCGAGCGGCTCGTAGAGCGTGTTCGCGTAGACCAGCGAGCCCCCGCCGACGCCGGCGCCGGAGAGGATCAGGCAATCCTTGAGCGCGTCGATCCGCTGGATGCCGTAGCACCCGACCTCAGGACGGAAGAGGTACTTCTGCACGTCGAAGGACGTGACCGGGAAGTCCTCGTCCTCGAACCGTGCGCCGGCCTCGAGGACGCCGACCTTGTAGCCCTTCTCGGTCAGCCGGAGCGCGGCGACGGAGCCGCCGAAGCCGGAGCCGACGACGAGGACGTCGTAGTGCGTACCGGTGCTCACTTGGCGCCCAGCTTCTTCATCAGCCGCAGGTTCGCGGTGAAGATCTTGGCGAACATCTTGTCCGAGACGCCCGGGGGCGGCGCGAACCGCATCAGCCGCTGGGTCGCGACCGACTGGGTCTCGGTGTAACGGTGGATGCCCTCCGCGCCCTGGCGGCGACCCATGCCGGACTGGCGCATGCCGCCCATCGGGGCGTCGAGGCTGGCGAACGTGGCGGCGAACGCCTCGTTGATGTTGACCGTCCCGCACTTGATGTGCCGGGCGATCGCCCGGGCGCGCTTGCCGTCCTGGCTGTAGATCGAGGCGTTCAGCCCGTACTCGCCGTCGTTGGCGCGGGCGACCGCGTCGGCCTCGTCGGAGAAGCGGTACAGCGCGATGACCGGCCCGAAGGTCTCGTCACCGAAGCAGGTCATGTCGGGGGTGACGCCCTCGAGGATCGTCGGCTCGTAGTAGTACGGCCCGAGGTCGGGACGCGGCTTCCCGCCGGCCAGCACACGGGCGCCCTTGGCGACCGCGTCCTCGACGTGGGCGGTCACCGTGTCGAGCTGGTCCTGGGAGATCAGCGAGCCCATGTCGCTGCCCCACTCCAGGCCGGGCTGGAGGCGCATCGCCTTCGTCCGGGCGACGAACTTCTCCAGGAACCGGTCGTAGACCTGGTCAGCGACGAACATCCGCTCCATCGACACGCAGAGCTGACCGGCGTTGGAGAAGCTGGCGCGCACCGCACCCTCCGCGGCGCGGTCGACGTCGGCGTCG
Source organism: Nocardioides sp. (assembly GCA_030698375.1). Lineage (GTDB taxonomy): Bacteria > Actinomycetota > Actinomycetes > Propionibacteriales > Nocardioidaceae > Nocardioides_A. The sequence goes on from JAUYLL010000123.1 coordinate 59,570, forward strand.
CGCAGGATGATGATCGGGTTCTTGCCGCCGAGCTCGAGCGAGCAGCCGATGAGCTGCTCCGCGCACTGCTTGGCGATGATCTTGCCGGTCGCGGTCGAGCCGGTGAAGCAGATGTAGTCGCTGCGGGAGATCATCTCGCCGCCGAGGACGCGCCCCGGGCCGGCGACGACCTGCCACAGGTCCTCGGGGAAGCCGGCCTCGCGCAGCAGCTGGGCGCCGAACAGCGCCGTGAGCATGGTCTGGGCGTCCGGCTTGGTGACGACCGCGTTGCCGGCCATCAGGGCGGGGAGCCCGTCGCAGAGCGCCATGGTGAACGGGTAGTTCCACGGCGAGATGATCCCGACGACGCCCTTGGGAACCCGGTTGAGCTCGACCCGGGTCAGCCCGGGGACGACGCCGATCTTGCGCTCGGTGTCGAGGTGGTCGTGCGCCGTACGGGCGTAGTACCGCGCGGTGAGCGCGATGTGCAGCGGCTCGTCGAAGGCGTGCTTGCGGGCCTTGCCGGACTCCCAGCAGATGAGGTCCATGATCTCGTCCTGGCGGTCCAGCACGAGGTCGTGGAGCTTGAGCATCAGCGCACTGCGGTGCTCGAGCGACGTGCGGGCCCACTCGCGCTGCGCCGCGCGGGCGCGCCGGTAGGCCTCCTCGACGTCGGCCGGCGTCGTCTGCGGGATCATCGCCAGCACCTGCCCGCTCAGCGGGGTGTACGTCGGCACCGACTCGCCGCTGGTGGAGACCACCAGGTCGGTCAGGCCGGCGATCCGCTCCGGCTCGAGGGCGTACGACGCCCGCGGGTCGTGCTCGGGATCTGCGGGGCCGCTCGGACCGAGTCCGGACGCGGGCGAGGACGGGCTGGAGGCACTCATATACCGAGAGTATGGGACCGCACTCGCCGGGAGAAGAGTTTCTCCCGGACCGTCCATCCCGAACGCTGCGATTTACACCACGTCGCGAGTTGTCAAGTGCCTTGCGGCGGGGCTCAGCCCGCCGGCAGCTCGGTATAGACCGACTTGTACTCGACGTACTGCGCCAGGCCCTCGGGGCCGAACTCGCGGCCGATGCCGGAGGCCTTGTAGCCGCCGAACGGCGCGGCGAAGTCCATCGTGTAGGTGTTCACGCCGTACGTGCCGGTGCGCACCCGCCGGGCCACGTCGAGGCCCGCCTCGGCGTCGGTGGTCCAGACCGTGCCGGCCAGGCCGTAGTCGGAGTCGTTGGCGATCCGCACCGCGTCGTCGACGTCGTCGTACGGGATGAGGGAGAGGACCGGGCCGAAGATCTCCTCCTGCGCGATCCGCATCCCGTTGTCGACACCCGCGAACAGCGTCGGCCGAACGAACCAGCCGCGGTCAAGGCCGTCGGGGCGACCGGTGCCACCGGTGACCATCCGCGCGCCCTCCTGGCGACCGATGTCGATGTAGCCCTCGACCCGCTCCTGCTGGCGCCGGGCCACCATCGGGCCGACGTCGGTGGCGGGGTCGTGGGGGTCGCCCACCACTAGCCCGCGCATCATCTCGCCGAGCGCGTCGGCGACCTCGTCGTGCCGGCGGCGGCTGACGAGGATCCGGGTCTGGGCCACGCAGGCCTGCCCGGAGTTCATCAGCCCGATGAACTTGATGCCCTCGGTGACGCCTGCCAGGTCGGCGTCGTCGAGCACGATCGCGGCCGACTTGCCGCCGAGCTCGAGACTGACCCGCTTGAGCTGCTCGCCGCAGACCGCGCCGATCTTGCGTCCGGCGGCGGTGGAGCCGGTGAAGGCGACCTTGTCGACACCGGGGTGCGCGACCAGGTGAGCGCCGGTCTCGCGGTCACCGGCGACGAAGCTGACCACGCCCTCGGGCACGCCGGCCTCGGCGAGGAGCTCGGCCATCAGGTAACCGTCGAGCGGGCTCTCCGGCGCTGGCTTCACCACGACGGTGCAGCCCGCGAGCAGCGCAGGCACCAGCTTCGACATGGTCGTGAACTGCGGGACGTTCCACGGCGGGATCGCGGCCACCACGCCGACCGGCTCGCGGCGCACGATCACGGGCGCTCCGAGGGACCCGGCGCGCTCCTCCTCCCAGGGGAACTCCCGGGCGATGCCGAGGAAGGTCTCGAGCATCATCCAGGGGGCCGGGGCCTGCGCGAGCGAGGAGAACGAGATCGGCGAGCCGATCTCGGTGGTGATGAGGCCCGCCATCTCGTCCATGCGCGCGGCGTACAGACCGCTGAAGCGGGCCATCACCTCGATCCGGTCCGCCGGCGCCATCCGCGGCCACGGGCCGTGGTCGAAGGCCTGGCGGGCGGCAGCGACCGCCCGGTCGACGTCGGCCGGCGAGGCTGCGGGCACCCGGGCCACGACCTCCTCGGTCGACGGCGAGACCACCTCGATGACCTCGCTGGTGGCGGGGTCGGTCCACTTCCCGCCGATGAAGAGCTGGGAGCGGTCCAGGGAGCTTTCGACGGTGCTGGTCACGGGGGTTCCTCTTTCCACAGGTCGAGCGGGGTCGTCGGTGTACGAGCGGAGACGAGATCGGGTCGGGTCAGGGAGCGACGGAGAACCAGTCCTCGAAGCCGCTGGGGTCGTGGCGGCCGATGGCGAAGTGCTCGAAGAGCCCCCAGCCCTCGTGGGTGCGGCCCCCCTCGCGCAGCTCGGCGCGTCCGACGTGGTCGACGCAGCCGAACATCAGCCGGCCCTTGACCGCGTCGTCGGCGAGGTCGTAGCTGACCCGCTCGGTGAACTTCTCGCCCTTCCAGGACCCCTGAAGCCAGTCGGGGTCCCCGCCGTACCCGGCCCCCGCGTGCAGGGGCGCGGCCAGGAGCGCGGAGACCTCGAGCTCGAGGGGATCGCCCGCGGGCGTGGTGCAGGTGATCGTCGCCCCGGTCGGCATCCGCCCACCGGAGGCGTAGTGGATCTTCACCTGCGGCCAGCCGAGCTGCTCCACGCGCCCGTCGGGGTGCACCCGGTGGCAGTCGTTGAGCGTGCGGTAGCCGTTCGGGTCCTCCTGGAGGATCAGCACGACCGCGAAGTCGTCGAACCGCATCGGGACGTAGAGCCACCACATCCCGTCGAAGGGCGGGTCCGTCGGCGCCCCGGACGGCTCGGGCTCGCCGACCGGCCGGATGCCCCACGAGCGGTCCCGCGTGCCGACCCAGCGGTCGGGGCTGACCTCGATCCGCTCGCCGTCGACGACCAGGTGGCCCGACCAGGTGCCGACCTGGGCGAAGCGCTGGGCGTCCAGCGTCACGCGAGCCCCGGAGCGGAGCACGTGCGGCTGCTCCTGCAGGACCGGGAAGGACCCCTCGAAGGTGAGGTCGGCGGCGATCCCCTCGGTCTCGGCGAGCTCGAGGTGGATCCGCTGGAGCGGCTCGTCGACCGTGAGCCGGTAGTCGCCGACGTGCTGGTTGAGCCGGTCGGCGTCGATCAGGTCGGAGAGGTGCACCGCGGTGGTGCGGCCCTCGCGGGCGACCATCAAGAAGGCGTCCTTGGTGCCGAGGTTCGGGTAGTAGCCGAGCCCGGTGATCACGAAGATCTCGCCGCTGCGGTCGTGGGCGTTGAAGTAGCACCGGTCGTAGAAGTTCCGGTCGCTGCTGGCCGGCCAGCCGACCGGGAGCGGCGCCTGGTGGATCGGGTACTCGTCGAGGGGACCGACCATCACGCACCCACCTCGTCCAGCAGCTTCTCCATCAGCACGCGGTGGTGGAACAACCCCTCGGGGTCCTCGGGCTGCTCGATCTCGCCGAAGTGGACCTGACGCACACCGGTGCGGAGGAACACGCAGCACCACTGGGCGGCGTGCAGCAGGTAGTACCAGGTGAGGTCACCGATCTCGACGCCCGTGCGGTCGGCGTACGTCGCCAGCACGTCCTCCTCGCGCAGCACGTGCGGCATGCCCGGCAGGTCCATCATCGAGGTGAGCGCCTCGAACACGCGGTGGGCGAAGACCATCCAGGACAGGTCGATCTCGCGGGTCCCGAGGGCGGCCATCTCCCAGTCGAGGACGGCCACCGGCTCGAAGTCGCGGTAGAGCACGTTGCCGATGCGGGCGTCGCCCCAGCAGAGCACGGTCTCGTCGGGCCGGGCCGGCGTCGGCACGTTCGCCTCAAGCCAGGCCAGTGCCCGCTCGGTCAGCGGCGAGCGACCGATGTCGGCGGCGCCGAACTCGTACCAGGTACGCACCCGGCGCAGGTGCTGCTCGTTGAGCGAGCCTTCACCGTCGAGCGCCAGGAAGGAGAAGGTGGTCGCCGCGTCGGGGATCGCGTGCAACCGGGCCACCACGTCGACGGTCGCGTCCTGCAGGGCGCGCTGCTGCTCCCGGCTGGCGTCGGCGAACCAGTTGTCGCCGAAGTTGTAGGGCAGCACGTCCGGCGGGACCAATCCGTCCACGTGCTCCATGAGGAAGAACGGCACGCCGAGCACCGACCCGGTGGGCTCGCTGAAGGGCACCGCGGGGACCGGGACGTCGGTGATCTCGCCGACGAGGCGGATCGCGTCACCCTGCGCCTGGATCGCGTACGTCGGAAAGACCGGCACGTCCTCGGGCGCCGGCGCCGCGCGGGTCACGTAGCGCCCGCCCTGCTCCTGGCCGTCCTTGGTCCAGCGGGCGTCGAGCACGAGCGTGTCGGAGGAGAGGCCGTTGGTGTCGATGCCACCGACGACCTCGACGACCACCGGGCGGTCGGAGGCCACCTCACCCGTCAACCAGGTACCGATGAGCGCGGCGACCTCCTCGGGCGCGCGGCTGCTGCGCTGCATGTGCATGTCGGTCGGGGGTGGCGCCTGCGTCATCGGGGCTCGCCTTCGCGTCGAAACAGTGACTCGGGTCACACGATGCTCCGAACGTAGGTGGAACACGTTCTAGGTGTCAACGACTTCCGGGAAACCTGCAGTCTCCAGGTAGTCCGGCTCAGGCCGGCTCAGTGCGGGTGACGCGGCCGGACCCGGGCCTCGTCGGCCTCCTGGTCGGTCAGCGCCTGCTGGCTGCGGCGCTCGGCCTCGACCCGGCGCAGGTAGTGGTCGACCTCGTCCTCCACGCGCTCGCCGTCCCAGCCGAGCTCGCCGGCCATGAGCGCGGCGACGGCCGGCGCGGCCTGCACCCCGCGGTCGAAGGTCTCCATGGAGATCCGGGTGCGGCGGACCAGCACGTCGTCGAGGTGCTGGGCGCCCTCGTGGGTGACGGCGTAGACCACCTCGGCGGCGAGGTAGTCCTCGGCTCCGTCCAGCGGCGCGGCGAGCTCGGGCCGGGCGGCCACCAGGGCGACGAGGTCGTCGACGAGGGTGCCGAAGCGACCCAGCAGGTGATCGACACGGCTGATGTGGATGCCCATCCGCCGAGCGAGGGAGACCCGCTGGTTGACCCGCGCCTCGTAGCCGTCGGCACCCAGGAGCGGCACCCGGTCGGTGATGGAGTCGCGCACCTCCCCCGTCCCCGTCGCGCGCAGCGAGTGCGCCGCGGCGTCGATGGCGTCGCGCCCCATCACCCGGTACGTCGTGAGCTTCCCGCCCGCGATCATCACCAGGCCGGGCACCGGGGTGACCACGGTGTGCTCGCGGGAGATCTTCGACGTCGCCTCGGACTCGCCGGTCAGCAGCGGGCGGAGGCCGGCGTACACGCCCTCAACGTCGTCGTGGTCCAGCGGTTCGCGGAGGATCGTGTTGACGGTCTCCAGGACGTAGTCGATGTCGGCCTTCGACGCGGCGGGGTGGGCCTTGTCGAGGTCCCACGGGGTGTCGGTGGTGCCGATGATCCAGTGCCGGCCCCAGGGGATGACGAAGAGCACCGAGGCAGCCGTCCGGGTGATGAACCCAGCGTCGGAGCGGATCCGGTCGCGTGGCACCACGACGTGGATGCCCTTGCTGGCCTGGACGTGCAGCGCACCGCGACCCCCGACCATCTCCTGGATCTCGTCCGTCCAGACACCGGCGGCGTTGACCACCACCCGCGCGCGCACCTCGAGGTCGCGGCCGGACTCCAGGTCGCGGGCCCGCACCCCCACCACGCGCTCGCCCTCGCGCAGGAAGCCGACCACCCGGGTGCGGGTGGCGACGTGGGCGCCGTGGTGGGCCGCCGTACGGGCGATGGTGAGCACCAGGCGGGCGTCGTCGACCTGCGCGTCGTAGTACCGGATCGCTCCGGTGAGGTCATCGGTGCGCAGGTCCGGGGCGGTGCGCGCGACCTGGCGGCGCAGCAGGTGGCGGTGCTTGGGGACCCCCATCGGGTACTTCCCGGCCATCGCCATCGCGTCGTAGAGCGCGAGGCCCGCGCCGACGTAGGGCCGCTCGAGCGCGGAACGCAGGGGGTAGAGGAACGGCACCGGCCGGACCAGGTGCGGCGCGAGGCGGGTGAGCAGCAGCCCCCGCTCCTCCAGCGCCTCCCGCACCAGCCCGAAGTCGAACATCTCGAGGTAGCGCAGCCCCCCGTGCACCAGCTTGCTGCTCCACCCGCTGGTGCCCGAGGCGAGGTCGCGCTGCTCGATCAGCCCTGTGGACAGTCCGCGGGTGACCGCGTCCAGCGCGGTGCCGGCCCCGACCACGCCGCCCCCGACCACGAGGACGTCCAGCTCCGCACCCGGCAGGTCGGTCGCGGCAAGGGCATCGAGGGCGCCCTCCCGCGCCTGCGCGCTCAACCGTGCGGAACCGGGCGTCACTGGACGACGACCTCCACGCGCTGGAACTCCTTGAGCTCGGTGTAGCCCGTGGTCGCCATCGAGCGGCGCAGGGCGCCGACGATGTTCATCGTGCCGTCGGCGACGCGGGAGGGACCGAAGAGGATCTCCTCGAGCGAGCCCACGGTGCCGAACTCGACGCGCTGGCCGCGCGGGAGCTCGGGGTGCCAGGCCTCGGAGCCCCAGTGGAAGCCGCGGCCGGGAGCCTCGGTGGCCCGGGCCAGCGGGGAGCCGACCATCACCGCGTCGGCACCGCAGGCGATCGCCTTCGCGACGTCACCCGACCGCCCGATGGAGCCGTCGGCGATCACGTGGACGTAGCGACCCTGGGACTCGTCGAGGTAGTCGCGGCGCGCGGCGGCCACGTCGGCCACGGCCGAGGCCATCGGCACCGCGAGGCCGAGGACGGTGCGGGTGGTGTGGGCGGCGCCGCCGCCGAACCCGACCAGCACCCCGGCCGCGCCGGTGCGCATCAGATGCAGGGCCGCCTGGTACGTCGCGCACCCCCCGACGATCACCGGCACGTCGAGCTCGTAGATGAACTCCTTGAGGTTCAACGGCTCCGACTGGCTCGACACGTGCTCGGCCGAGACGGTGGTGCCGCGGATGACGAACATGTCGACGCCTGCGTCGACGACGACCTTGGCGAACTCCTTGGTGCGCTGCGGCGACAGCGAGGCCGCGACGGTGACGCCCGAGGCGCGCACCTGCTCCAGGCGCGCGGTGATCAGCTCGGGCTTGATCGGCTCGGCGTAGATCTCCTGGAGGCGACCGGTGGCTGCGGGGCCCTGCAGGGCAGCGACCTCGGCAAGCAGGTCGGTCGGGTCGTCGTACCGGGTCCAGAGGCCCTCGAGGTCGAGGACCCCCAGCCCCCCGTGGTGGCCCATCGCGACGACGGTCTCCGGCGACATCACCGAGTCCATCGGCGCCGCCATGATCGGCAGCTCGAAGCGGTAGGCGTCGATCTGCCAGGCGACGCTGACCTCCTCGGGGTCGCGGGTGCGCCGGCTCGGCACGATCGCGATGTCGTCGAAGGCGTAGGCGCGTCGTCCGCGCTTGGCACGGCCGATCTCGATCTCGGTCACGGTGGTCCTCGGTTCTCGTTCGGCACCAACGGCGGCGGCCCGGGTGGGCTCAGCGCGTCGTGTAGTTGGGTGCCTCGACGGTCATCTGGATGTCGTGCGGGTGGCTCTCCTTGAGCGAGGCGGAGGTGATCCGGATGAACCGGCCCTTCTCCTGCAGCTCGGGGATGGTGCGCGCGCCGACGTAGAACATCGACTGGGTGAGGCCGCCGACGAGCTGGTGGGCGACGGCCGAGAGCGGGCCGCGGAAGGCCACCTGACCCTCGATGCCCTCGGGCACGAGCAGGTCGTCGCTGGCCACCTCGGCCTGGAAGTAGCGGTCCTTGGAGTAGGACTTCTTCGCACGGCTGCTCATGGCAGCGAGCGAACCCATGCCTCGGTAGGCCTTGTACTGCTTGCCGTTGACGAAGACCAGCTCGCCCGGCGACTCCTCGCAGCCGGCGAGCAACGAGCCGATCATCACCGACTCCGCCCCGGCAACGAGCGCCTTCGCGATGTCGCCGGACTGCTGGAGGCCGCCGTCAGCGATCACCGGGACGCCCGCAGGCTGGCAGGCGAGCGCGGCCTCGTGGACGGCCGTGACCTGCGGGACACCGGTGCCGGTGACGACGCGCGTAGTGCAGATGGAGCCTGGCCCGAAGCCGACCTTGACCGCGTCCACTCCGGCGTCGACGAACGCCTGGGCGCCCGCGCGGGTGGCGACGTTGCCGCCGATGACCTGGACGTGGCGGGTCGCGGGGTCGGACTTCAGCCGCTGCACCATCTCGAGCAGCATCCGGACGTGGCCGTGCGCGGTGTCGGCGACCAGCACGTCGACGCCGGCCTCGATCAGCCGGATCGCACGCTCCCAGGCATCACCGAAGTAGCCGATGGCGGCCCCGACCAGCAGGCGCCCCTCGGCGTCGTTCGACGCGTGCGGATACTGCTCGGACTTCACGAAGTCCTTGACGGTGATCAGGCCACTGAGACGCCCCTCAGCATCGACCAGCGGCAGTCGCTCGCGCTTGTGCTTGCGCAGCAGTGCAGTCGCCTCGTCACGGCTGATCCCGACCGGGCCGGTGATCAGCGGCATCGGCGTCATGATCTCGTCGACCTTGGTCGACGGCCACTCCGCGATCGGGGTGAACCGCAGGTCGCGGTTGGTGATGATGCCGAGGAGGCGGTTCTCGGGGTCGATGACCGGCAGGCCGGAGACGCGGTACTCGCCGCAGATCCGGTCGAGCTCCTCGAGCGTCGCGTCCGGACCGATGGTCACGGGGTTGGGGATGATGCCGGTCTGGGTCCGCTTAACGAGGTCGACCTGGTAGGCCTGGTCCTCGATCGACAGGTTGCGGTGCAGCACCCCGATGCCGCCCTCGCGGGCCATCGCGATCGCCATCCGCGACTCGGTGACCGTGTCCATCGCCGCAGAGATCAGCGGCGCCCGCAGGGAGATCTCCCGGGTGAGGCGCGTGGTGGTGTCGATCTCGTCGGGCGCGAGGTCGGAGTAGCCCGGCTGGAGCAGGACGTCGTCGTACGTCAGCCCGAGGGCGGCGAACTTGTCCGGGACACCGGGGACCAGGTCGCTCGAGGGGGTGCTGGACGGGTTCATGGGGTCCTTCGCGGATGGCGGGCGGCGGCGCCGTCGAGTCTAACGATGCACCGCCGGCCCGCTCCGCTCAGACCGGTGCCGAGACCACCTCGGCGGCCGCGCCGCCGACCGTGACCGGGTCGCCCGCGGTCGGGACCGGCAGGTCCGCGATCCCCACGAGCGCAGTGAGCGCGTCGCCGGCCATCCGGACCCGCACCGTCAGGCCCAGCCCGGTCACCAGCGCGAGCATCCCCGGGTTGTCGGCCTGTCCGCGCAGGAGCACCCCGCGGTAACCCTCGCGCGCCAGCATGCGTGTCGCCGCGTGCACCAGACGGGTCCCCACGCCACGGCCCTGCCAGGCGTCCTCCACCAGCACCGAGAGCTCCGGGGTCGTCCCCCCGCCACGGCGGGCAACGGTGGCGAGGCCCACGACCTCCTCCCCTGCCATCGCCAGCACCGACTCCCCGTCGAGGCCGACCAGCCGGCGGGCCAGCCGCTCGTTGAGCCGCAGCAGGGGCACGCCGAAGCGGTGGTAAACCGTCGCCGCCGAGCATCGGGCGTGCATACGCTGGAGGGCGACGTGGTCCCCGACCCGGCCCGGACGCACCTGCACCGCGGCCTGCGGGTCCGGCACCGCGCCGCACTCGGACCCCGCACCGGCGACGGCCTCGGCGAGCTCGGCGAACGCCGCCGCCCGGGCGTGCTCGGTGGGCGTGAAGGGCGCCGTACGCCGGACCACGACGCGGCGGCCCACCACCTCGAGGGCGAGGCTGTGCTCCAGCGACTCCGGCCCGTCGGTGCTCACGGTCCCCTCGAGGAGGTGGGCCAGCACCTCCTCGACCGGGATCTCGGCCGCGTGCACCTGGCGCACGGCCTGCAGGTAGCGCGTCGGCGCGTCGGTCAGCGAGTGGTCAGAGGCGTCGCAAACGGCGACGTCGCGGCCTCCGGCCTCCTCCACCAGGCCGGCGACGTCACGCATCCGCCAGCCCCCCGGCGTGGCCAGCACGAGCTCATCGGTCACGCCGCCGACGTCGGGGAAGATCTGCAGGGCCAGGATGTTGACCTCGCGCTCACCGCAGCACTGCGCCAACCGCGCCAGTGCTCCGGGCCGGTCGGCAAGGGTCGTCCGCACTCTCCACAACATGGGTCCCTCCCAGGATCCTCGTCCGGTCGCCCATCGCGCGCCGTTGCGCCCGACCGGGGAAGGACCACTGTGCGCCGGCCGCGTTCCGCGAAGGGGTCCGAGGTGTTTCGACCAGGAAAAGCCACGGAGGTGCGGCCTGCTCAGGTCAGTGGGTCGACCCGCTGGAGTCCCTCGAAGCGGGCGAAACCGCGGTCGCGCGTCACGAGCCGCGCTCCCGCCTCCAGGGCGATCGCGGCGAAGTAGGCGTCCGGGACGTCGTTGCCGCGCAACCGGTGGTCGGCGACCAGGCCGCTGAAGAGCTGCCAGTGGCGCGCGCCCGGCCGGACGACGCGCACCCCCGGAACGGCGAGCAGCGTGTCGGCGAAGTCGACGGCCGCGCCCGGAGGCGTGGGCTCGGCGAAGACCCGCGGATGGGTGGCGATCCGGATCGTGGCCGCGAGCGCCAGCTCGCTCAGCCCCAATGCCTCGGTGCCGCTGAGCGCCCGCTCGAGCCAGCCGCGGACCTGCTCGGCGGTCCCGGAGGCGTCCGGTCGCAGGGCGCTCAACAGGACGTCGGCATCAGGGAGCAGCATGCGGGGCCTCGTCCTCCAGGAGGCGGGCCAGGGCGTCGGAGTCATCGAGGTCGACCCCGGGCAGCAGGCCCGGCGTCGTGGGCCGGAAGACCGGGAGTACGGCGGGGGCGCTCGGCGCGACCTGCTCGTCCAGGTGTGCCCGGAGCGCGTCCTCCAGCACCGATCCGAGGCTCGTGCGGGTCTCGGCAGCCCGCACCTTGGCACGGGCCAGGAGCTCGTCGTCGATGGTCACGGTGGTCCGCATGGCTCCACCGTACTCCTCTGCGTCATTACATCAGCACCTGCGCATCATGATGCCGAGCTGTCGGTGGCGACCCCTAGTGTCCTGACCATGACGGAGACAGCGGGGGTGCGGGGCGAGGCACCGCCCCTGCTCGCCCGCGCCGCGGAGATCGCCGCAGCGGTGGCCGACGCGGCCGGTCTCAACCCGCTCTACCTGTCGGCGCGGGAGAAGGAGGAGCTGCTGCTCGAGCTCTCTTCCTCCGTCGACCGGCTCGAGGCGCTGCGGATGCAGGTCCTCGCGGTGGCCGACGACGTCGCCGCCGAGCACGGCGCCCGCTCGGCCGGCCGGTGGGTCGCGCACCTCCGGCGGGACCGGGCCGCCAAGCACGCGAACGCCGAGCAGCTCGGCGCCGCGCTCGACCGACGTCACCCGCGGGTCGGCGAGGCCGCCCGCGCCGGGCGGGTCACCCTCGAGCAGGCACGGGTGATCGTCCGGGCGCTCGACAAGGTCGGTGACGCCGCCTCGCCTGAGCTGCAGGAGCGCGCGACCGAGCACCTCCTCGGCCTTGCCGACGAGTGGGAGCCGCTCGCGCTGGCACGGCTGGCGGACCGGGTCTGGGAGGCACTGGCACCCGACGAGCACGAGGATCGCGAGCGCAAGCTCGTCGAGGCCGAGCTCGCGCGGGCAGAGGCACAGACCCGGCTGAGCATCCGCACCTGCTCCGACGGCACGGCCGACATCCGCGCCCGGGTGCCGGCCGCGACGGCGTCCCGCCTGCGGACCTACCTCGAGGCGTTCTCCACGCCTCGGCGCGACCACCTCGCCGACGGGCGCCCGGCACCAGGTCTCCCCGGCGCGGGGAGCGTGCTGCACGCCCAGAGGCTCGGCGAGGCCTTCTGCTCGCTGCTCGAGGTGCTCGACCCCGCCACCCTGCCCGTCCACGGCGGTGCCGCGACCACGGTCACAGTCACGATCCCGTTCCACGACCTGCGGGCGAGCACAGGCGTCGGGGCCCTCGACGACGGCACGCCCGTGCCCGTCGGGGAGGTACGCCGACTGGCATGCACCGCCGGGATCGTCCCAGCCGTCCTCGGTGGGCGGAGCGAGGTGCTCGACCTCGGCCGGTCGCGCCGACTGTTCTCCCCCGCGCAGCGCAAGGCGCTCGCGATCGCCCACCCTGCCTGCCAGGCCGCGGGGTGTGACATCCCTGGCCGCTGGTGCGAGGCCCACCACGCCGCGGAGCCGTGGTCGGCCGGAGGCCGCACCGACCTCGCCGACGCCGAGTTGCTCTGTCGGCGTCACCACCGCCTCGCGCACGACGACCGGTACGACGCGCGCCGACGTACCGACGGCAGCGTCCGGTTCCACCGGCGGACCTAGATTCTCCCGCGCGCGGTCAACTCGCGATTACGGGCCGTCGGCGTTCCGTCGCGCTACCGTCGGGATCGTGGAGTGGCTCAGGCGATGGGGGGCACGGCGCGCGCTGCTCGCCGTGCTCGTCCTGCCCGGGTTGTTCGTCATGCACGGACTGGGTGACCACGGGTCGCCAGGATCTCCCGCGCACGCCGCAGCCCCGATGCTCGCCACGGGTTCGTCCCTCGGGGAGGCGCCTGCCGCCGGGAGTGCCCCCCACCCGGGCGCGGCCGTGGTCGATCACCACACCTCGGAACACCTCGGCAACATGCACGGTGTCGCCATCGCGCTGTGCCTGGCGGTCCTGGTGCTCGTCGCGACGGCGACCACCCGGGTCGTCGCGCGAGGCTGGCCTGTCGCTGCCACCCTCGCACGAGCTCGCCCTGCCTTTGTCGACCCTGCACGCCGGCGGCCACGACGGCGACATCCACCGCCCTATGCCTTGAGGGTGATCCGCTGCTGAGGAGGCTCGTCGTGCCCTGACGAGACACCTCATGAACAAACAGGAACACCTGGAGAAAAGGACTGATGGAGACATGCGTAGAACTCTGATGCGGCGCGCTGTGGTGGCCTTCGCCGCCACCGCGCTGGCCGCCGGCACGCTGGTCGCGTGCAGCAGTGATGAGGACGAGCACAACGACGCCGACGTGGCGTTCGCGTCCGAGATGATCCCGCACCACGCCCAGGCCGTGCACATGGCGGCGATGGTGGACCGCAGGGGCGTCTCACCCGAGCTCCGCACGCTCGCCGCGGAGATGGCGGCGGCCCAGGAGCCCGAGATCGAGACGATGGCGGGCTGGTTGGAGGAGTGGGGCGAGGACGTCCCCTCGGTAGACGGCATGCCCATGGGCGGCATGGATCACCGCGGCATGGGTCACCGCGGCATGGGCCCCCGCGATGGAGGCCCACGGTCGATGCCCGGGATGATGTCGGGCGAGGACCTGGAGTCGCTGGCAGCCCGTCGGGGCGCGTCGTTCGAGCAGCGGTGGCTGACGATGATGATCGAGCACCACCGGGGCGCGATCGAGATGGCGGAGATCGAGCAACAGGAGGGCAAGTACGCCCCCGCGGTCGAGCTGGCCGCGGAGATCGCCGCAACGCAGGAAGCCGAGATCGCCGAGATGGAGGCCATGCTCGAGCGCTGAGCCAGCAGGTCGGAATACCTCCGGGGGGCGTAATGTTCCCCATACCCCCCGGGGGTACAGGACCTCCCCACCGAAGCGAAGGAGAGAGCCTTGTCTCCGAGCAGACCGACCGACACTCGATCGAATCACGCACCCGGGCACGACCCCGCTCAGCACAAGGAGCCCGACCACGCGGACATGAACCACGAGCCCGGCCACGAAGGCCACGGCGAGCACGGGCACGAGGGGCATGGCGACCACGTCGCGATGTTCCGCCGGCTGTTCTGGCTCTCGCTCGTCCTCGCGGTACCGACCGTTGCCCTCTCGCCGATGTTCGCCGACCTCGTTGGCTACTCCGTGCCGGACCTGCCCGGGGTCGCCTGGGCCCCGCCGGTCCTCGGCACGCTCGTCTATCTCTGGGCCGGGCGTCCGTTCCTGGCCGGCGGATGGTCGGAGGCGAGGGCGCGCAAGCCCGGCATGATGCTGCTGATCGCCATGGCGATCACCGTGGCCTTCGTCGCCTCGTGGGGCTCGACCCTCGGCATCCTGGCGCATCACCTCGACTTCTGGTGGGAGCTCACCCTCCTGGTCGTCATCATGCTCCTCGGCCACTGGATCGAGATGCGGTCGCTGGCCCGCACGACCTCCGCTCTCGACTCGCTCGCGGCACTCCTCCCCGACGAGGCCGAGCGCGTCGAGGACGGCCGGACCGTCCCAGTGGCGCCCGCCGACCTGCGGGTGGGCGACGTCGTCGTCGTGCGGCCCGGCGGACGGGTGCCCGCGGACGGACGGGTCGTCGAGGGGTCTGCCTCGATGGATGAGTCGATGATCACCGGTGAGTCCCGCCCGGTACGCCGCGGACAGGGCGACTCGGTCGTTGCCGGCACCGTCGCCACCGACTCCGGCCTCCGCGTCGAGATCACCGCCACCGGTGACGACACCGCCCTGGCAGGCATCCAGAAGCTGGTCGCCGACGCCCAGTCCTCGGCATCGCGTGCCCAGCGGCTCGCCGACACCGCCGCTGGGTGGTTGTTCTGGTTCGCCCTCGGGTCCGCTGGGGTCACCGCCGTCGCCTGGGCCCTCCTCGGAGCTCCGGACCAGGCCGTGGTCCGCACGATCACGGTCCTTGTCATCGCCTGCCCCCACGCCCTCGGCCTGGCCATCCCGTTGGTGATCTCCATCGCCACCGAACGGGCGGCTCGCGGCGGGGTGCTGGTCAAGGACCGGCTGGAGATGGAGTCGATGCGCACCGTGGACGCAGTGCTCTTCGACAAGACCGGAACCCTCACCAGGGGTGAGTCGACGGTCACCGCGGTCGCCGTGGCAGACGGCGTGGACCACACCGAGGACGACGTCCTGGGCCTGGCCGCCGCGGCCGAGGCCGACTCCGAGCACCCGTTGGCCCGGGCCATCGTCCGCGCAGCGGAGGAGCGTGGCCTCGCCGTTCCCGCCGCACGGGACTTCACCTCGTCCCCCGCGGTCGGCGTCACGGCGCAGGTCGACGGCGCGACGGTCCGGGTGGGCGGACCGAAGATGCTCGAGGAGGAGGACGCCCGGGGGCTCGAAGCCACCGCCCCCTGGCGCGACGAGGGCGCCATCATCCTGCACGTGGTCCGCGACGGGTCCGTCGTGGGCGCGCTCGCCCTCGCCGACGAGATCCGCCCGGAGTCGCGGGCCGCCGTCCGCGCCCTGCACGAGCGCGACGTCCAGGTCGTGATGATCACCGGTGACGCCGAGGCCGTCGCTGCTTCCGTCGCGGCCGAGCTCGGCATCGAGCGGTACTTCGCGGGCGTGCGCCCCGAGGACAAGGCCTCGAAGGTCAGCCGACTCCAGGACGAGGGCCACCGCGTCGCAATGGTCGGGGACGGCGTGAACGACGCACCGGCGCTGGCCCAGGCCGACGTCGGCATTGCGATCGGGGCCGGCACGGACGTGGCGATCGCATCCGCCGGGATCGTCCTCGCCTCCGACGACCCGCGCTCGGTCCTCTCCGTCATCGAGCTCTCGGCGGCGACGTACCGCAAGAGCGTCCAGAACCTCGCCTGGGGCGCCGGCTACAACCTGGTCGCGATCCCACTCGCGGCCGGGGTGCTCGCTCCGGTGGGGTTCGTCCTGCCGATGTCGGTCGGCGCGGTCCTGATGTCGGCCTCGACCGTGGTGGTCGCGCTCAACGCCCAGCTTCTGCGGCGGCTCGACCTCCGGCCCGAGCACGTGGGCTGAGTGAGGGCCGGCCGGCCCTCACTCCTCGCCGAACACGTGGCGCCGGACGACCCTGCGCAGGGAGAGGTCGGTCGAGACGTGCGCCATCTCGCCGTACTGGTTGGAGACCGTGAACCGCACGATCGGGACGTTCTCGTACGACGGGCTCGAGCGAGACCATGACCTCCTCGGGAGCCCGGTCCTCACCGGGGTCCTCCGAGGTTCGTGCGAGCGATCCGAGCACGAGCACCCCCACCACGACGTACGTCGCCACGAGCCGCGTGCCGGACTCGAACCGGCGACCTTCGCTTTACAAGAGCACTGCTCTACCAACTGAGCTAACGCGGCGGGTCCTCGGCGAGCGGCGCAGTGCGTCGACGGAGGCCGCGCACATGCTAGACGCCCCACGCGAAATGGCCTGGCACACGTTTGTCACGGACGCCCGCCGGGCACCTTAGGACCAGACGGTCACAGACCGTCGATAAGCATCCCCGACACCCCCCGAGGAGTACGAGATGGGTCTCGACGACAAGATCAGCAACAAGTCCGAAGAGCTCAAGGGCAAGGGCAAGGAGTCCTACGGCAAGGCCAGCGGCGACGAGTCGAAGGAAGCCGAGGGCAAGGCCGACCAGGGCAAGTCGAACCTGAAGCAGGCCGGCGAGAAGGTCAAGGACGTCTTCAAGTGAGGCATTGACCCAGGACGACACGACACGGCGCGGAAGCACTCTTCCGCGCTGTTCGTGCGTTCCGGGCAGTTTCTCCACCTGCCGGATGTCGAGAAGCTCCGACCGGCTACGTCCCCGACGTGAACGCGACCAGAATGGGTCGCACCCGCCTCGAGGAGAACGACCATGGCCAAGTACCTGCTGCTCAAGCACTACCGCGGCGCCCCTCCCCCGGGCCACGACGTGCCGATGGATCGGTGGACCCCCGAGGAGATCTCGGACCACGTGCAGTACATGAACGACTTCGCGGCCCGACTGGAGGAGTCCGGCGAGTTCGTCGACGCCCAGGCTCTCGCCCCCGAGGGGACGTGGGTGCGGTACGACGGCGAGGGGCGCCCGCCCGTCACCGACGGCCCGTTCGCCGAGACCAAAGACCTCATCGCCGGCTGGATGGTGATCGACGTCGACAGCCACGACCGTGCGATCGAGCTGGCGGGCATCCTTTCGGCAGCACCCGGGGCAGACGGGAAGCCGATCCACGAGTGGCTCGAGGTGCGCCCCTTCCTGAGCGCGCCGCCCACCATCACCGAGTGAGCCCGGGCGAGCCCGCGTGAGCACCGTGGACGAGGCCCTGCTCCGAAGCCTCGTGCCGGGCGTCCTCGGCATCCTCGTGCGCCGCGGAGCCGACTTCGCGGCAGCCGAGGATGCCGTGCAGGACGCCCTGGTCGAGGCGGTCCGCGCCTGGCCGGCCGCCCCACCACGAGACCCGAAGGCGTGGCTCGTCACCGTCGCCTGGCGGCGCTTCCTCGACGCCACCCGGGCCGGCGCCGCCCGCCGGCGACGTGAGGAGCTCCTCGACCGGGTGTCGGCGCCCGGACCAGCACCGTCGACGGACGACACGCTCCAGGTCTACTTCCGGTGCGCCCATCCGTTGCTGACGCCGTCCTCCGCGGTGGCGCTGACCCTGCGCGCGGTCGGCGGGCTGACCACCCGACAGATCGCCCAGGCCTACCTGGTGCCCGAGGCGACGATGGCGCAGCGGATCAGTCGCGCCAAGCGGACGGTCTCCGGGGTGCGGTTCGACCAGCCTGGTGATGTCGCCACCGTGCTGCGCGTCCTCTACCTGGTCTTCAACGAGGGTTACTCAGGCGACGTCGACCTCGCGGTCGAGGCCCTCCGCCTCACCCGGCAGCTCGCCGGCATCATCAACCACCCAGAGGTGTCCGGCCTGCTCGCGCTCATGCTGCTCCACCACGCCCGGCGCGCGACGAGGACGGCCCCCGATGGGTCCCTCGTGCCACTCGCCGAGCAGGACCGCGCCCGGTGGGACAGCGCGGCGATCACCGAGGGCGTTCGGGTCCTGCAGGCGGCTCTCGCCCGCGACCAGCTCGGCGAGTACCAGGTCCAGGCCGCCATCGCAGCGCTCCATGCTGACGCCCGCACCGTCGAGGAGACCGACTGGGTGCAGGTCGTCGAGTGGTACGACGAGCTGGTCCGCCTGACCGACAGCCCGGTGGTCCTGCTCAACCGGGCGGTGGCCGTGGGCGAGGCCGACGGGGCCCGTGCCGGCCTGGCGGCCCTCGCAGGTCTCGACGCGTCGCTGCCCCGCCACACCGCGGTGGCGGCGTACCTCCACGAGCGGGACGGCGACACCGCCACGGCCGCGCGGCTCTACGCCGAGGCAGCGCACCGGGCCACGACCCTCGCCGAGCGCGACCACCTGGCGCGCCAGGCCGCTCGGCTCCACGCGCGTGGGTGAGGCGCGGTCCCGCGGCACGTCGGGCGGAAATCTGTTGTCCCTACCCGGGCGCCGCCGTACCGTTGTCGCACACGGGAAAGGAGGTGGTCCGGAGTTGAATTCTTCCAGGACGCGTGAGGTGGCTGCCGGCTAGTTCGGCCCCCGCGCAACAGCAGTAGTGGCCGGGCAGAACCGGCCGAATTCACAGCAGTCACCCGACCCGCGGGCGATCCGGGGCACGTCCCCCCGGAGCGGTGGACCTCCACCACGCCCGCGGGTCGCTGCGTGTCAGGGCGCCAGTCGCTCGAGCACCCACGCGCCGCCGTCACGGCGGTAGCGCAGCCGGTCGTGCATCCGGCCGCCGCGGCCCTGCCAGAGCTCGACGGTCTCGGGCCGCACGCGGTACCCGCCCCAGTGCGGCGGCGCGGGGATCGGGTCGCCGGACTCCACCCCACCGAAGCGCGCGGCCACCTCGGCGTACGACCCCTCCAGCGCGGCCCGGTCGGGCACGACCTCGGACTGGGCCGAGGCCCACGCACCGAGCTGCGAGGCGCGCGGCCGGCTGGCGAAGTAGGCCTCGGTCTCCTCCCGCGGCACGGGGTCGGCGATCCCCTCGACGCGGACCTGCCGCTGCAGTGCGTACCACCCCAGGTGCAGGGTGCAGCGTCCACCGGTGGCCGCGAGCTCGCGACCCTTGGCGGAGGCGTAGTTCGTGTAGAGCACGAGACCGGCGTCCGCGCCGGGAGCGTCGATCCCCTTGAGCAGCACGGTGCGCGCGTGCGGACGGCCCTCGGCGTCGACGGTCGCGAGCACCATGGCGTTCGGCTCGACCATGCCGAGCTCGCCGGCCACCAGGGCCTCGTCGAGCCAGCGCTGCAGCTGCACGACCGGGTCGTCCGCCACCGCGGTCTCCTCCAGCCCACCGCGCACGTAGTCCTCGCGCAGTTCCTGGAGCCGTCGCGTCAGGTCGCCGGGGTCGGGGGTCGTCACCGGTCGAAGGTATCCGGGGCGCCGTGGCGCCGACCACCTGTGTTCGGCAGAATGCCCTGCGACCCGGTGGACGCTCGTCGGCCGGGGCCGCAGACGAAGGAGTCGACGCATGACCGAGGTGCAGCACGGACTCGAGGGCGTGGTCGCGTTCGAGACCCAGATCGCCGAGCCCGACAAGGAGGGCTCCGCGCTCCGCTACCGCGGGGTCGACATCGAGGACATCGTCGGCCGGGTGCCGTTCGAGAACGTCTGGGGCCTGCTGATCGACGGCTCCTACGCCCCCGGCCTCCCGCCCGCGGAGGCGTACAGCATCCCGGTGCACACGGGTGACGTCCGTGTCGACGTCCAGGCCGCGATCGCCATGCTCGCGCCGGCCTTCGGCTTCGGCCAGACCTACGACATCTCCGACGAGCAGGCCCGCGAGGACCTCTCCCGCGTGGCCGTCATGGTCCTCTCGTACGCCGCCCAGTCCGCGCGCGGGCTCGACCAGCCCGTGGTGCCCCAGAAGCTCGTCGACGAGGGCGGCACCCTGGCCGAGAAGTTCCTCATCCGCTGGAAGGGCGAGGCCGACCCCGCCCACGTCAAGGCGATCGACGCCTACTGGAGCTCCGCGGCCGAGCACGGCATGAACGCCTCCACCTTCACCGCCCGCGTGATCACCTCCACCGGTGCCGACGTGGCTGCTGCCTTCTCCGGTGCGATCGGCGCGATGAGCGGCCCGCTGCACGGCGGCGCCCCCTCGCGCGTCCTCGGGATGATCCGCGACGTCGAGGAGAGCGGCGACGCCCGCGCCTACGTCAAGGGTCTGCTCGACAAGGGCGAGCGGCTGATGGGCTTCGGCCACCGCGTCTACCGCGCTGAGGACCCCCGCGCCCGCGTGCTCCGCCGTACCGCTCGTGAGCTCTCGGCTCCCCGCTACGAGGTCGCCGAGGCGCTCGAGAAGGCCGCGCTCGCCGAACTCCGCGAGCGCCGCCCCGACCGGGTGCTCGAGACCAACGTCGAGTTCTGGGCCGCCATCGTCCTCGACTTCGCCGAGGTGCCGTCGAACCTGTTCACCTCGATGTTCACCTGCGCCCGCACCGGCGGCTGGTCGGCGCACATCCTCGAGCAGAAGCGCACCGGCCGGCTGATCCGTCCCTCGGCGATCTACACCGGCCCCGACCCCCGCAGTGCCGACCAGATCGAGGGCTGGGACACCGCCTGGGAGAAGTGACCGTCAGCCGGAGACCGCGGGGATGACCTTCTCGCCGATCAGTCGCTGGGACTCCCACGACGGGTCGGCGGGCATGCCGCCGCAGCCGGGGTGGGTGGAGACCAGCCGCAGTCCGGCGCGGCACCGCCCGACGAGCTCCTCGGGCGTCGCCACCACGTAGGTGTCCCCGGCACGCAGCTCCTCGACCGTGGTCGCGGCGTCGCGCACCCAGGACTGGTTCTCGCCGTGCCACGCCTCGTAGGCGCGGGCGTCGGCGAGCAGGTGGTGCCCGTACGCCGCCCAGAACGCGTCGGGGTCCTCGCTGCAGAAGACCACCGCCGGTGCGGGCGGCGGCAGGATGACGAGCCCCGGGTCGCGACCGAGCTCGCGGCAGGTCTCCTGGTAGAGCGCCTTGAGGGTGCGGTCGGGGTGCTGGGGCGCGAAGCCGAGCCCGAGCCGCGCCGCCCGACGGGCCGCCGCCGGGCTGCCGCCTCCGTAGAAGAAGAACGGGTGCGGGCTGGTGAACGGGGCCGGGGTCACCTGGACCGTCCGCCCCTCGTGCTCGAACGGCTGGCCGGTCAGCGCGCGGACCAGCACACCGATGCGCTCCTCGACGTCGGCGCCCCGCGTGCGCCACGAGCGGCCGAAGAGGTCGTACTCCACCTCGCGGTAGCCCAGCCCGAGCGTGTAGCTCACCCGCCCGCCGCTGAGGTGGTCGAGGACCGCGATGTCCTCGGCCAGCCGGATCGGGTCGTAGAGATTGACCAGCAGCGCCGAGACCGAGATGGGCAGCCGGCTGGTCACCGCAGCCCAGGCGGAGGCGACCGGGATCGGGCTGGGCAGGTAGCCGTCGTCGGAGGAGTGGTGCTCCGAGAGCATCGCAGAGCCGAAGCCGCAGCGGTCGGCGTGAGCGACCTGCTCCACCGAGCGGGCGAACAGCTCCTGGCGCTCGGCGGCGGTCGCGCCGGGGGTGCGGAAGTCGTAGCGGAGGACAAAGAAGGTGCTCACGTGGCCAGCCAACCACGAGGAGAGAACGTGTTCTAGGAAATGCCCGGGCCGGGCAGCCGCCTGGCGAAGCAGCGCGAGAGCGGCGAGTCCCGGTAGTGGCCGAAGCCAGGGACGCGGACGTACCCCCGGGAGGTGTAGAGACCGATCGCCTCCGGCTGCCGGATGCCCGTCTCGAGCACCAGCTCGTCGACTCCGGCGTCGGCCGCGGTGAGCTCGAGATGGGCGAGCACCTGCGCGGACCAGCCGCGGCCGCGGGCCTCCGGGACGACGTACATCCGCTTGACCTCGGCAGCGTCGGTGCCGCCCAGCGCCCGGACCGTCGTACGCCGCCACCCACCCATCGCGGCCGGCTCCCCTGTGCCACCGGTGCCATCAGGGCCGGTGAGCGCGTAGCCGACGAAGAAGGCCCCGCCCGGCGGGTCGAACTCGTGCAGGTCGATCGGGGAGTCGTCCTGGCCGCCGTAGCGCTCCATGTACTCGGCCTGGACGCGGGCGACGAGGTGCTGGGCGTCCGGGTGCGCGAGCGGGACCGGACGGAGGGAGAGCACGAGCCCCCGCTCGGGCGGCCCGGCGAGGTCGCCGACGACGGCGTCCATGGTGCGTTCCCCCGATCTCGCCGGTGCGTGGTCGGTGAGACGATAACGGCGCCATGAGCCACGACATCGCCATCCCCGCCGACCTCCTGCCCGCCGACGGCCGCTTCGGTGCCGGCCCGTCGAAGATCAGCACCTCCGCCCTGGACGCGCTGGCCGCGACCGGGACGTCGCTGATGGGCACCTCGCACCGCCAGGCGCCGGTCAAGGACACCGTCGGCCGGGTCCGCGAGGGCCTCGCCGCGCTGTTCGACCTCCCCGAGGGCCACGAGGTGGTCCTCGGCAACGGCGGCGCCACCGCGTTCTGGGACATCGCCACCTTCGGGCTGATCCGGGAGAAGAGCCAGCACCTGACCTTCGGGGAGTTCTCCTCGAAGTTCGCCAAGGCGGCCCAGCAGGCGCCGTTCCTGGCCGACCCGAGCGTGGTCAAGTCCGAGCCCGGCAGCCTGCCGACCCCGGTCGCCGAGGCGGGCGTGGACGCCTACGCCTGGGCCCACAACGAGACCTCCACCGCCGTCATGGCCCCCGTACGCCGCGTCCCCGGCGCCGACGACGACGCGCTGGTGCTGGTGGACGCCACCTCGGGTGCGGGCGGCCTCCCGGTCGACCTCCGCGAGGTCGACGCCTACTACTTCGCGCCCCAGAAGTGCTTCGCCTCCGACGGCGGCCTCTGGATCTCGATCCTCTCCCCCGCCGCACTCGCCCGGGTCGACGAGATCGCCGCGACCGACCGCTGGGTGCCGGCGTTCTTCGACCTGCCGACCGCGATCGACAACTCCCGCAAGAACCAGACCTACAACACCCCCGGCGTGGCCACGCTCTTCCTCATGGCCGAGCAGCTGGACTGGATGAACGGGGAGGGCGGGCTGCCGGCGATGGTCGCGCGGACCACCGCAAGCTCCGACGCGCTCTACGGGTGGGCCGAGCGGACGTCGTGGGCCACGCCGTACGTCACCGACCCGGCGCACCGCTCGCTGGTCATCGGCACCATCGACCTCGACGAGGGCATCGACGCCGCGGTGGTCGCGAAGGTGCTGCGGGCCAACGGGATCGTCGACACCGAGCCCTACCGCAAGCTGGGCCGCAACCAGCTGCGGGTCGCGATGTACCCCGCGATCGACCCCGCCGACGTCGAGGCGCTGACCCGCTGCATCGAGCACGTCGTCGACGCGCTCTGACCCGAGCACGCAGGCCCGCTCACGAGACGCGACGGGCCCGCTTCCACGACTCGGGGGCGCTGCGCAGCATCCGCAGCGTCGCGCGCTCGAGCGCGGCCTGCCTCGTGGTCGGGTCGGGGTAGGACCTGCGGGCCGCCGAGGCGATCGTCGTGCCGTCCTCGTAGAGGTCGATGACGAGCGGGTCGACGTAGGACGAGCGCGCCACGGTGGGGGTGTTGCCGAGGTACTGGGCCACCTCGACCATCGCTCCCCGCACCGCCCGCTTGCGGGAGGCCGTGGTCTCCCCCGGCTCGTCGGAGTCCGCCAGGGCAGCGGCGGCGAGCACCGTGGCGTGCCAGGTGCGGAAGTCCTTCGCGGTGATCTCGGCACCGACCACCTCGCGCAGGTAGTCGTTGACGACGACCCCGTCGAGCGCGCCCCAGCCGCGGCCGTCCTTGAACGACAGCAGCCGGTCGTCAGGCCGAAGGAGTCGGTGTAGGAGTCGCTGCCGATCCGGAAGTAGCCGAGGTCGAGGAGTCGGGCGGCGGTCGCCGCGGCTCGCTCGCGCGGCATCCCCTCCAGCGTGAGGTGCAGCGCCATCGCCTCCCGTGCCTTCGGCAGCTTGCGGGCCACCTCGATCACCCGGTCGTACTTCGCCAGGTCCCGGCGCACCCGCCACTCCGGGTGGTAGAGGTACTGCCGCCGCCCGGCCGCGTCCACGCCCACGGCCTGTAGGTGGCCGTTCGGGTGCGGGCAGATCCAGACGTCCTCCCAGGCGGGCGGGATGACCAGGTCCTTGGCCCGCTGGACGTCCTCGGGGACCAGCCGCTCGCCGTCGGAGTCGAGGTAGACGAAGCCACGACCGGCCCGCCGACGGGTCCAGCCCTTCGAGCTCGCGGAGACCGTGCGCAGGCGGACCATGGCTGTGGATTTCCCCGCCGACGGCCCGGGAAACCCCTCAGTGCCGGGTGCGTCGGCCGACGAGCCACAGCGCGAGCAACCCCAGCAGGACCGCCACCCCCAGGCGCAGCCACCCGCTGTCCACCGTCGGGTCCGCGGGCGGTTCGGGGTCGGCCGGCTCCTCGACGGCTTCCCCGCCCGCCTCGTCGAGGGGTCCGTCGGCCGGTCCCTCGGTCTGCTCCCCGCCTGGATCGGTGTCGCCGGGACCCTGCGGCGCCAGTTCGGCCGCGAGGGCGGGTGCGAGCGGGACCTCGTGCACGGCCGAGTACTGGCCCTCGGTCGAGACGTGCACCCGGTTGCCCGGTCCGACCGACAACCCCTCCCCCTGCTCCTGACGGGGCAGGGCGATCCGGGCGACCCGGTCCAGGTCGGGGAAGGTCAGCGCCGTGCCCCGGCCGTAGTCGCGCAGGATCACGTGCCGGCCGTCGCCGGTGAACGCACCGTCGGTGACCACGGCGCCCGCCCGCGCGAGGGCGCGCAGCCGGTTCGGCCCGTCGGTCCGCAGCCGGCGGGGCGCGGCGTAGAGGGTCCCGCCGAAGAGGCCCTTCGTGACGACGTATAGCCGGCCGGTGCGGGGGTGGGCGAGCAGCGCCTCGGCGTCCTGGGGTCGGTCGGGGTAGACGAGGGTGTGCCGCGGGGCGGTGACCGTGCGGTCGCCCCGGCCGACCGGGACCCGGTAGACGGCCACGTCGGGCCGCTGGGCGGAGTTGTCGCCGATGTCGGCCACCCACACGCGCCCCCGGCCCGCCGGCGCGAGCGCCTCGACGTCCACCACCGAGTCGGCGAAGCGGGTCGTGCCGACGGTGTCGCCCGTCTCGCGGTCGATGACGTAGACGATGGCATCGTCGCCGGAGTCGTTCACCGTGACGAGGAGGTCCCCGAGGTCGACCAGTCCGCTGGACTCGTCGATCCGCGGGTCGGTGAAGGTGAACAGCTCGACCGGGGCGGGCTGCTCGACCGACAGCGCGGCCGCGGGTGCAGCGGCGGCCAGGAGCAGGGCGGCGGACACCGCCGCGGCGCGCGCCCTCATCCGGTGCGCGGGGCGTACATGATCAGCGCGACGCCGATGAGGCAGACGAGGGCACCGCTGACGTCCCACCGGTCCGGGCGGAAGCCGTCGACGACCATCCCCCAGGTCAGCGAGCCGACGACGAAGACACCGCCGTACGCCGCGAGGATCCGGCCGAAGTTCGCGTCCGGCTGCAGGGTGGCGACGAACCCGTAGAGCCCGAGCGCGATCACGCCGGCCCCGATCCACAGCCAGCCCCGGTGCTCGCGCACGCCCTGCCAGACCAGCCACGCGCCGCCGATCTCCGCGAGCGCGGCGGCCCCGAAGAGCACGATCGAGCGCACGGTGTCCACGAGGCAGCACCCTACGGGCGCCGCGGTGCGCGCGGACCTCAGCCCAGCAGCTCGGCCAGCCGGGGCCGCACGCCCCAGGCTGCGGTGAGCTCGGCGTACTCCTCGGCCACTCCGGCGGGCGGGGCCGCGCCGGTCCGCACGGCGCGGATGAGGGTGTTGCGCGGGGTGTGCTGGCTCTCGACGAACTCCACGACGTCGACGCGGTAGCCCTGCTGGCGCAGCAGGGCCGCCCGCAGCGCGTCGGTCAGGGTGTCGGCGAGGCGCTCGCGCAGGATGCCGTGCCGGGTGAGCATCCCGTACGGCGACGGGGTCGGCCGGCGGCGCAGCTGCGCCGCGACGTCGTGGTGACAGCAGGGCGCGGCGAGCACCAGCGAGGCCTCCCAGCCGACCGCCCGGGCCAGCGCCTCGTCGGTGGCGGTGTCGCAGGCGTGCAGCGCGAGGACCACCTCCGGCGCGGCGGGCAGGGCGTCGGCGAGGTCGGCCCCGGCGATCGAGCCGACCACCCACGATGTCGAGCCTTCGACCCCGAGCTCCGCGGCCACGGCGGCGTTGTGGTCGTGGGACTGCTGCTTGGTGTCGACCCCGACCAGGTGGACGGGCAGGCCGCGACCGGTGAGGAAGCGGTGCGCGGCGAACGACAGGTAGGCGTTGCCGCAGCCGAGGTCGACGACCCGCAGCGGCTCGGCCGGCGTGGGCGTGCGCAGCTTGCCCGACTCGAGGGCGTCGGTGACGGCGGCGTCCAGCGACCGCAGGAACTCCTCGACCTGCCGGTACTTCGCCTGTCGAGACGGCTTCACCCGACCCTGGTCGTCGGCGATGCCCAGAGCCCGGAGCACCGGGTCGTCCTCGGCCAGCAGGCGCGGCTTCACCCGGTCGTGCCGGCGGGGCTGCGTGGCCGGGGCCTCGTCCTCAGCCGCCTCCGGGGTCGCGTCGGGCCGGGCCGCCCGCGGTGCCGTGTGCACCAGGGCCTCGCCCTTCTTGGTGACCCGCAGCTGATGGGTCTCGGTCGTCGTCTCCACGTGCCAGTTGCCGAACGGCTCGTCGAGGAGCGCGTCGAGCGCGGCGCGGGCGTCGTCGCCGACCGCGTGGTTGGCGGTGTGGGCCTGGGTGTCGTCGTACGCCGTCACCTGGAGATGGCGGCCCGCCTTGAGGTCGACGTAGCGCAGCTCGACCCGGCGCCACCGGGGCTGCTGCCCGCGCATCCGGCCCGAGGCGACGGCACGCTCCAACGCCGCATCGTCGAGGACGACGGCGCGCAGCCGGGTCAGGGCCCGCAGCAGGGGCTCGGCCGGCACGCTCAGCCCCGTAGCGCCGCGGAGACCACGACGAGGAGCAGGAGCCCGCCGAGGGCCAGGGGGATGACCAGGCGGCGGTAGCGGGGGTTCACGGCCGCGAGTCTAGGCCGCGACCGTGCGGGCGTCCGGAGCGGCCGCCGCAGCGGCGACGCGGGCCTCGGCAACCTGGGCGACCCGCTCGCTGCGCCGGAAGAGCGCCACCGCGAGGAGCACGCCGAGGATGGTCATCGCGCCACCACCGATGAGCGTCCAGCGCGCACCGAAGGTCTCTCCGACCCACCCGATGAGCGGGGACCCGAGCGGGGTGCCGCCCATGAAGATCATCATGTAGAGCGCCATCACCCGGCCGCGCATCGCCGGCGCCGTGGTGGTCTGGATGACGGTGTTGGCCGCGGTGATCATCGTCAGCGCCGCGAGGCCGAGCAGCGGGGCCCAGAGCAGGAAGAACAGGTACGTCGGCGCCAGGCCGGCGATGATCTCCGCCACCCCGAACGCGAGCGCGGCGAGCACGACCAGCCGGTAGCGGATGCGCGTACGGCGAGCCGCCAGGAGCGCGCCGGTCAACGAGCCGACCGCCATGACGGAGCCGATGATGCCGTACCCCTCGGCGCCCTTGCCGTAGACCTCGGTGGCCATCAGCGCCGAGGTCATCTGGAAGTTCAGCCCGAAGGTGCCCGTGAAGAAGACGATCATCAAGATGAGCTTGAGGTCGGGCCGGCCACGGACGTACCGGACGCCGTCGCGGATCATGCCCTTGCGGCGGGCCTGGGGTGCGGGGCTGTCGAGGGTGGTGGTGTCGATGCGCTGCAGGGCCACCACGACCGCGGAGTAGCTGAGCGCGTTGACCAGGATCACCCACCCGGTGGCGGCTGCCCCACCGCCCAGGGCGGCGATGAGCAGGCCGGCCAGCGCCGGGCCGACGATGCGGGCGGCGTTGAAGGACGCGGAGTTCAGGCCGACCGCGTTGGGCAGGTCCTCGGGACCCACCATCTCGCTGACGAACGCCTGGCGGGCAGGGGCGTCGAAGGCTGTGCCGACGCCGAACACGAACGCGAGGGCGTAGACGTGCCACACCTCGACCAGGCCGGTGACGGCCAGCAGGCCGAGCAGCAGCGCGGGCACCGCCATCATCGCCTGGGTCACCTGGAGCAGCCGCTGCTTGGGGAAGCGGTCGGCGATCAGTCCGGCGTACGGCGAGAGCAGCAGGATGGGGAGGAACTGGAGGCCGGTCGTGATGCCGAGCGCGGTGCCGCTCCCGGCGGTGAGGACGAGGACCAGCCAGTCCTGCGCCACGCGCTGCATCCACGTCCCGGTGTTCGACACCACGCCACCAACGGCGTAGAGCCGGTAGTTGCGGTGTGCAAGGGCGCGGAAGGTGGGGCTCAAGCGTCGGCCAGCCTCTCGAGGATCGGGGCGGCAGCGCGCAGGACTGCGCGCTCGTCTGCGGTCAGGTTGCGCAGCTCGCGGGCCAGCCAGGCGTCACGGCGCTTGCGGTCGGCCGCGAGGGTGGCGGCGCCCTGGTCGGACAGGCTCACCAGCACCAGGCGACCGTCGTGCTCGCTCGGGCGGCGGACGACGTACCCCTCCTCGGCCAGGTTGTTGACCGCCCGCGTCATCGTGGGGGGCTGGACGCGCTGCAGCTTCGCGAGCTGGCCCACGGTCTGCTCACCCTCGCGGCGGAGGTCACCCAGGACGGCGAGCTGACCGATGCTCAGCTCGTTGTCGGGGTCCCGCTCGGCGCGCAGCCGACGGAAGATCCGCGCGACGGAGAGCCGCAGGGCAGACGCCAGCCCGGCGTCGGTGCGGGCGAGCTGCTCGATCGTGGGTGCCATGTAGTGAGCATAAGTCATTACCTATGCTAACTACTTCCCGAGAGGTCTCCTTGTGGCGAGGATCTCCCCCGGCCAGGTCAGCCCACGTCGCGCCGGGTGAACCCGGCCACCCCGGCCGCCGTCAGCGCGGCGGCCACGAGGACGAGGAGTACGACCGGCGTCGCGGAGAAGGACTCGGCCGGCATCGCCGGCACGTGCGTGAACGGGGACAGCTCGACGACCACCCGTGGAAAGGCGATCGCGGCACCGAGCCAGCCCACCACGAGGCACCCGGCTGCGGCCGCCCAGGCCAGCGCCCCGGCGCGCGGGGCGAGACCGAGGACGGCGAAGGCCACCCCGGCCAGGACCCAGACCGCGGGGACCTGGACGAGGGCGGACGCCGCCAGCTCCAGCACCACGCCGTAGTCGCCGGTCACCGCCCCGTAAGCCACCCCCAGCCCCAGCCCGGCAGCGAGGACGACCACCACCGACCCCAGGGCGGTGACGACCACCGATGCCGCGGCCCAGGTACGCCGGGTCGCCCCGGCCGCGAGCACCATCTCGAGGCGGCCGCTGGTCTCCTCGGAGCGGGTGCGCAACCCGGAGGAGACCGCGAACGCCGCGGCGATGAGCGCCGAGATCGACAGCGCGGAGGCCAGGAACGCCTCCTGCAGGCCGATGGCCGCGTCCGCACCGAAGTACTCGGCGAAGGTGGGGTTCTGCTCCACCATCTCGGCCACCTCGCGGCTCAGCGACCCGAACGTCACTCCGACCAGGCCCACCCCGAACACCCACCAGCCGATGGTGGCGCGCTGGAGGCGCCACTGCACACCCCAGGCGCTACGGAGCCCGCGGGGCGCACGAGCCGGCCCGGGTCGGGGAGCCACGAGGCCGGCCCCGACGTCGCGCCGCACGGCGAGGGCCGCGGCGACGACGGTGGCTACCACGGCCACCACGAGGGAGATCGCCAACGGCCACCAACGCTCGTCGTCGAAGGCGCGGACCTGCTGGGACCAGCCGATCGGGCTCGCCCACGACAGGGCGCTCTCCTGGACGTCGCCGATCGCCCGCAGCACGAAGGCCACCGCGAGGATCGCTCCAGCAGTGCCCGCCGCCGCCCGGGCACCGGGCATGACCTGGGCGCAGACCGCGGTCACCCCCGCCATCACGGCGCCCAGGGCCGCCGTCGCCGCCCCGAACAGCGCGGACCCGCCGACGGCCGCCCCCGCCACGATCAGCCCGCCCGCGACGAGCACGCCCAGCAGCAGGCTCGCCGCGACGGTCACGACCAGGGCCGCGGCCAGGTGGGCGTGCACCCCGACCACCGTCGAGCGGAGCAGCTCGGTGCGCCCGTCGTCCTCCTCGGCCCGGGTGTGCCGGACCACCGCGAAGAGCGCCATCAGCGCCACGCCCAGGAACGCCGTCAGCGCGGTCTCGTAGACGAGGATCCCGCCGAGGGTGTCCAACCCGTACGGCGGGCCCGCCAGCGCGATCGTGGCCGGGCTCTCCCCCATGGTGGCGGCGTACCCGGCGCGCTCCGCGGCGGTCGGGTAGGCCTGCGCGACCGCCACCCCCGAACCGGCCACCACCGCGGAGATGGCAGCCATCCAGACGGGCAGCCGGACCCGGTCGCGGCGGAGTACCAGGCGCAGCAGGGAGCCGGTCCCGACGAGCGTGCCGGTCACCGCTGCCCCTGGCCTGCCGCCAGCTCGTCCGCCTGGTCCGGGGCGTCGCCGTACTGGCGCAGGAAGAGCTCCTCCAGCGTCGGCGGGTGGCTGGTGAGGCTCTGGACCCCGAGGCCGGCGAGGTAGCGCACGACCGAGTCG
Source organism: Nocardioides sp. (assembly GCA_030698375.1). Classification (GTDB taxonomy): domain Bacteria; phylum Actinomycetota; class Actinomycetes; order Propionibacteriales; family Nocardioidaceae; genus Nocardioides_A. The sequence goes on from JAUYLL010000123.1 coordinate 90,136, forward strand.
AGGTGGTCGGTGTCGACGTCGAAGCGCACCCGGTCGCCGGTCTGCTCCACCCCGGCCACCGTGGGCATGCTCGCCAGCTGGTCCGGGGCCCGCGCGGTCGCCACCTCGATGGTGGTCCGGGTGACGTGGCGCAGCTCCTCCAGGGTCCCGTGCAGGACACGGCGCCCGGCGCGGATGATCGTGACGCCGTCGCACAGCGCCTCGACCTCGGCGAGGATGTGGCTCGAGAGCAGGATGGTGCGGCCCTCCGCGCGGGCCTCGTGCACGCACTCCTGGAACTCCGCCTCCATGAGCGGGTCGAGGCCCGACGTCGGCTCGTCGAGGAGCAGGAGCTCGACGTCGGAGGCGAGCGCGGCCACCAGGGCGACCTTCTGGCGGTTGCCCTTGGAGTAGCCGCGGGCGCGCTTGGTGGGGTCGAGGTCGAAGCGGTCCAGGAGCTCGGCGCGACGCCGCTCGTCCACCCCGCCGCGCAGGCGGGCCATCAGGTCGATGACCTCACCGCCGGAGAGGTTCGGCCACAGGCTCACCTCGCCGGGCACGTAGGCCAGCCGGCGGTGCAGCGCCGCGGCGTCGGTGAATGGGTCCCCGCCGAGCAGCCGGGCGCTGCCGGCGTCGGCGCGCAGCATGCCCAGCAGCACGCGGATCGCGGTGGACTTGCCGGACCCGTTGGGGCCGAGGAAGCCGTGCACCTCCCCCCGGGCGACCTGGAGGTCGAGCCCGTCGAGGGCGCGGGTCCGGCCGAAGGTCTTCACCAGGCCGGCGACCTCGATCGCCGGGTCGGTGCTCGCGGAGCTCGAGGACGGCGCTGTGGTGTGCGGCATGCCCCAAGCATGCCGCGCCTCCGCGTCGTTGTCCGCCGCTCGGGCCGGTGTCGGCCCAGGTGCGCGTCAGGTGAGCAGCACGCGGATCGGCTCGATCGCGAAGTAGGCGACGAACAGCGCCGCCACCACCCACATGAGCGGGTGCACCAGGGCCGCCTTGCCCCGTGCCAGCTTGATCAGCGTGTAGGCGATGAACCCGGCACCGATGCCCGCCGAGATCGAGTACGTGAACGGCATCAGGGCGATGGTCAGGAAGGCCGGGATGGCGATCTCGAGGTCGTCCCAGTCGATGTTCTTGACCTGCTGCATCATCAGGAAGCCGACGAGCACCAGCGCCGGGACGGCCGCCTCGTTCGGGATCACCGCGACGACCGGCGAGAAGATGGTGGCCAGCAGGAACAGCACGCCGGTGACCACGCTGGCCAGGCCGGTGCGGGCGCCCTCGGCCACCCCGGAGGCGGACTCGATGTAGGAGGTGTTGCTCGACACGGCGGCCGCACCACCGGCGGCGGCACCGATCGAATCGACGACCAGGATGCGCTTGATGTTCGGCGGGTTGCCCTTCTCGTCGAGCAGGCCGGCCTCGGCGCCGATCGCGGTCATCGTGCCCATCGTGTCGAAGAAGTCGGCCAGCAGCAGCGTGAAGATCAGCAGGGTCACCGTCACCACACCGGCGGACTCCCACGAGCCCAGCAGGTTGAACTGGCCGAGCAGGCTGAAGTCGGGCACGTCCACGACGCCGTCCGGCAGCGCGGGGACGTTGAGGTTCCAGCCTCGGGGGTTGTCGACCGAGGAGCCCAGCTTGCCGAGGGACTCGATGAGGATCGCCAGCGCCGTCGCGGCCACGATCCCGATGAGGATCGCGCCCTTCACGTTGCGGACGTAGAGCACGATCATCAGGGTCAGGCCGAGCACGAAGACCAGCACCGGCCAGCCGACCAGCGTGCCGCCCGAGCCCAACTCGACCGGCACGGGACCGGTGCCGGTACGGCGGACGAACCCGGAGTCGACGAGGCCGATGAGGGCGATGAAGAGGCCGATACCGACGCTGATCGCGACCTTCAGCTGGGTGGGCACCGCCTTGAACACGGCCTCACGGAAGCCGGTGAGCACGAGCACGAGGATGATCAGGCCCTCGATGACGACCAGGCCCATCGCGTCGCCCCAGGTCATCTGGCTGGCGATCGAGTAGGTCACGAAGGCGTTGAGTCCCAGGCCGGCGGCGAGCGCCAGCGGGAAGTTGGCGACCAGGCCCATCAGGATGCTGAGCAGACCGGCGATCAGCGCGGTCGTCGCGGCGATGGTCGCGAAGTCGCCCAGGGCATTGCCCTCGGCGTCCGCGGCCCCCGAGAGGATGATCGGGTTCAGGACGATGATGTAGGCCATCGTGAAGAAGGTCACGACGCCGCCACGGACCTCACGCCCGAGGGTCGAGCCGCGCTCGCTGATCTTGAAGAAGGTGTCCACGGGCCGCGATCCAACCAGAGGCGGGCTACCGCGACCGACCCGGGCTAGGTTGTCCATGTGGAGGACGCCCAGCCCGCCGGCCAGCGCCCCGACCGGTCCGCCGACCGGCCGGAGGAGCTACAGACGCACGAGATCGGCAACCGCACCTACATCGTGGCCGACGTCGACCCGCTCGACGTCGACGGCGTGCGCACCATCGCGGTCGGGACGGCCCTGTGGCTGGCCGCCTTCGTCATGCTGCTGCCGTTCTACGGGCGACTCGAGGACGGCGAGCGGGTCTGGTGGCTGTGGACCTGCCTGGCCGGCTTCGGCCTGGGCGTCATCGGCTGGGACTACTGCCGTCGGCGGCGCAACCTGCGCGGTGCCGACCCCGGCGCGGACCCCGACACCCGGCCCGGGGGCGCGGCGTAGGAGCGGGAGCGAGCCGGCTCAGAAGCTCTCGACGTGGTCGTCGCTGAAGTGGTCGACGATCGGCTCGGGCATCGGCTCGGGCTGGTGCCGCTTCGCCAGCTGCACCTCGGAGTGCGCACCGCAGCCGTGGTCGAGGGAGACCGCGCGGCCGTCGTCGTTGGCGTTGCCGTTGGCGCAGACACCGAACAGCGTGGACAGCGGTCCGGCGAGCCGGACCAGGAAGCCGCAGGTGCCGCAGGTGTCCGGGGCCGCCTGGGCAAGCGCGGACTCCGGGCCCTGGTCGCCGTCGTACCAGCGCTGGGCGGCCTGGTCGCGCCCCTCGAGCGAGAGGACCCGCGAACGGCCGAGACCGACCTCGAAGGTCGCCTCCCGGACCACGTCACGGTCGACCACCTCGTCGCCGGCGCTCTGCCCCGGAGCCAGGCGCGGGTCGTCGGCCTCGACCGGCAGCAGGTCGCCGGGCGAGAGGTCGCCCGGGGCCACCCGGTCCTTGTAGGGGACCCAGGCGGGCGCCACGATCGCGTCGTCGCCCGGCAGCAGGACCACCTCGTCGATGGTCACCTGCTTGGCGCGCGAGGCGCGGGCGACGGTCACCGCCCAGACCCACCCGCGGTAGCCCTTCTTGGCGCAGGCGAAGTGGTGGGAGACCACCCGTTCGCCCTCGGCCACCGCACCGAGGTGCTCCCCGACCTCACCGGCAGCCACGAGGGCGAGCAGCGCCTCCCGGGCAGCGTCGACGGCGGATGCTGCGACGGCGTCGGGCTTCGGGCCACGTGCTGCGGTGATCATGCGGCGATTCTCCCTCATCGACGGCCGTCTGTCGCACCCGCCCGGTGTCACCTGCCGAGCCGGTGGGTGCCCCGGGCAGGATGTCCCCATGGAGGAGCACCCGGGCGGTCCCGACACCCCGGACGGTCGCCCCGGACCTACGCGGGGCCGGCGAGCGGCGGCGGGCACGGTCCGCGGCACGGCGCGCGCCGCGCGGGCAACGGGACGCGGAACCCGCCGCGCCGTGGGCTCGACCTACCGTCTCGCGCGCCGGGCGTCCCGTGCGGAGGGAGCCGGTGACTCCGGGCTCTCGCGGATGATCGAGCTGCACGCCGTGCACACCGCCGGGGACGCCGCGCTGGCCATCTCCCTCGCCGGCACCCTCTTCTTCCAGGTACCAACCGGGGAGGCGCGGGGCCAGGTCGCCCTCTTCCTCGCCCTGACGATGCTCCCCTTCGCGATCGTCGCACCCCTCATCGGCCCGCTGCTGGACCGCTTCGGCCACGGGCGACGCTGGGCGATCGGGGCGACCACGGCGCTGCGCGGGTTCCTGTGCTGGGTGCTGGCGGACGCCGTGGCCACCGGTTCCCTGGCGCTCTTCCCCGCCGCACTCGGATGCCTCGTCGCGTCCAAGGCGTACGGCGTCACCCGTTCGTCCGCCGTACCCCGCCTGCTGCCGCCAGGAATCTCGCTGGTGAAGGCGAACTCCCGGATCTCCCTGGCCGGCCTCATCGGTGCAGGGGTGTCCGCACCGATCGCGGTGGGCATCTCGCTGCTGGGGCCGGACTGGTCGCTGCGCTACGCCTTCGGCCTGTTCGTGTTCGCCACCGTGCTCGCGATCCTGCTGCCCACGCGGGTCGACTCGGCCCAGGGTGAGGAGCAGCTCGCGCTCGGGTCGGTCGGCGGGGTCGGTGGCTCCCCGCTGCGCTCCCGGGTGCCCGCCTCGGTGGTCCTGGCCCTGCGGTGCAACGCCGGTCTGCGGATGCTCTCGGGGTTCCTGCTGATGTTCATGGCGTTCCTGCTGCGCGACCAGCCCTTCCCCGGGTGGGAGGACCGACCCGAGCTGCTGCTGGGCGTGGTGGTCGGCGCCGCGGGGGCCGGCAGCGCGATCGGCATCGCGCTCGGGTCGCTGCTGCGCACGGTGAACCCCGAGATCACCGTGGTGGCGACGCTGCTTGCCGCCGCGACGACGGTCGCGGGCGCTGCCGTGCTCTACGGGCTGCTCGCGGCGGCCCTGCTCGGCCTCGTCGCGGGGCTGTGCCAGAGCCTCGGCAAGCTCTCGCTGGACGCGCTCATCCAGCAGGGGGTGCCCGAGCGCACCCGGACGAGTGCGTTCGCCCGCTCCGAGACGCTGCTCCAGCTCTCGTGGGTGCTCGGCGGCTTCCTCGGCATCGCCCTGCCGCTGGTCCCGCAGCTGGGGCTGGGCGTCGTCGCCGTGGTGCTCGGCGGATGGACGGTTCTCGTGCTCTCACGGCGCCCGGGCGCCCGCACGTCGGAGCCGATCGGCTCCGGGGGCTAGGACCTCAGAGCTCCAGCTCGTCGGCCAGGGCGCGCAGGAGCTTCGCGGTCGGCGCGGCGGTCCGCGAGTCGGGGTGCCGCCCGTGGCGGTAGCCGTTGCCGACGTCGTCAAGGAGCCGGATGAGGTCCTCGACGATCCCGACCATCTGCTCGGGGTCCTTGCGCTGGGCGCGTGAGACCGACGCGGTCGGCTCGAGGACGCGCAGCTGGAGCGCCTGGTCGCCCTTGCGGCCCTGGGCGATGCCGAACTCGACGCGCATCCCAGCCTTCAGCGTGGTGACCCCCTCGGGCAGGGCGGACGCCCGGACGTAGACGTCCTCGCCGTCCTCGCGGGAGAGGAAGCCGAAGCCCTTCTCCGCGTCGTACCACTTGACCTTGCCACTGGGCACGTCGCTGCCCCTTCCTCGTGCACCTCGGCGCCGGGCCACCCGGCGCGCTGGCCCACTGTAGGGCCGGTCCCAACGCGTGGCGACCTGGTTGCCGCGACCACCATGGTTTGCGAGCATGGAAGGCCCGCCCGCCGGTGTGCCCGGCGGACGTTCTTCCCAGCGCCCACGTCAGGAGGCATCCGTGCGCCCGACGTTCCGTGCCCTGACGACCGCACTCGGGGTCGCCACCACCTCGTTGGCCCTCGCCCTCGGCCCAGCCACGGTCGACCCCGGCGCCGCGCCGGTCACGGCCGCGACCCCCCAGGGCGACCGCACGAACCCGACCTCCGAGACCCGCGACGACACCTACCTGGTCACGCTGCGAGGCGCGCCGGCCGCGTCGTACGGCGGGTCCCGCGAGGGACTGGCCGCCACCCGGCCCGCAGCGGGCGAGCGGTTCGACCGGCGCCGGCCCGCGGTGGCCGCGCTCGTCTCCGACCTGGAGCGCCGCCAGGACGCCGTCCTGGCGTCCCTCTCCGGCACCCGGGTCGCGCCGACGTACCGCTACACCACCGCCCTGAACGGGTTCGCCGCCGACCTGAGGACCGACCAGGTCAAGTCCCTGCGCGCAGACGACCGGGTCGTCCGGGTGGAGCGCAGCACTCGGCAACGCCTCCAGTCCGGCGACGCGACCGGACTGCTCGGGCTCCCCGGGGACGGGGGTGCCTGGGCCGCGGTCGGTGGCAGCGAGCGCGCCGGCGCAGGCGTCGTGGTCGGCAGCATCGACTCCGGCCTCTGGCCCGGGAACCCCGGGTTCGCCGCCCTGACCGGCGGGGCACGCACCCCCGAGGACTTCACCGGTTCCTGCCGCGAGGGCCCGGGGTGGCCCACCAGCACGTGCAACAGCAAGATCGTGGCGGCGGACTGGTTCGTGAGCGCCTTCGGCGAGCAGGCGGTCTCGGCCTCCGAGGACCTGTCGCCGCGCGACACCACCGGCCACGGTTCCCACAACGCCTCGGTGGCCGCGGGCGCCCCCGACGTGACCGCCCGCGCCGGGCGCCAGCCCCTCGGTCGGATCTCCGGGGTCGCGCCCGCCGCCCGCATCGCCGTCTACAAGGCCTGCTGGACCGCCCCGGACCCCGATGAGGACGGGTGCGAGACCGCCGACCTCGTCGCCGCGGTGGACCAGGCCGTCGGGGACGGGGTCGATGTCCTGGACGTCCCCGTCGGCACCACCGCCGCCGCCCCCCACGACACCCTCTCCGATGCCCTGCGCCACGCGACGGCGGCCGGGGTCTTCGTCGCCGCCCCCGCGGGGAACCACGGCCCGGCACGCGGGACGGTCTCCCATCCCGCGCCGTGGGTGGCCACCACCGCTGCGAGCACCCACCAGGAGCGCCAGGGAGCAGTGGTGCTCGGTGACGGGACGCGGCTCGTCGGCGCCATGATCGCCGACTCCTCCGTCACCGAGGCCCCGCTGGTGGCCGGGCAGGACGCCGCCACGGAGGACACCCCGCGCGCCGCCGCGCGCCGGTGCCAGCCAGGCTCGCTGGACGCCGACATGGTCACCGACGCCGTCGTCGTCTGCGAGCGCGGGGTGGTCGCCCGCGTCGAGAAGTCCCGTGTCGTCGCCGACGCCGGCGGGGCCGGCATGGTCCTGGTCAACCCGACCCCGCAAAGCGTATCCGCCGACATCCACGCCGTCCCGACGGTCCACCTCGACGACCCCGACGGGCGCACCCTCCGCCAGTACCTCGCCGAGAGCGACGACCCCGTGGGCGCGCTCGACCACACCGCCACCGACGGCACCCCCGTCCCCCAGGTCCCGACGTTCTCCGCACGCGGGCCCGGGGCCGAGGCCGAGATCCTCAAGCCCGACCTCGCGGCGCCCGGCGTCGGTGTCGTCGGCGCCACCAGCCCGACCGGCAGCGACGGTCGTCTGTGGGACCTGCGCTCGGGCACCTCGGTGGCCAGCGCGCACCTCGCCGGGCTCGCGGCGCTGATCCGGGCCGAGCGACCCACCTGGAGCCCGGCCCGCATCAAGTCCGCCCTGATGACCACGGCCTTCGACGTCGAGGGCTCCGACGACCCGTTCACCCAGGGCGCCGGGCACGTCGACCCCGTGCGCGCTCTCGACCCGGGCGTCGTCCTCGACGTCCGGCCGCAGGGGTTCCGGCGCTACGCCACCGGCCGGCTCCCGGCCCGGGCCCTCAACCTGCCCTCCGTCGCGGTCGACGGACTGCTCCGCACCACCGTCGTACGGCGCACCCTCACGAACGTCGCCCCCGTCACGGAGTCCTACAGCGCCGCCGTCTCCGGCCTGCCCGGCATCACCGCGCGGGTCCGGCCCGCCACCGTGACGCTCGCGCCCGGGGAGTCCCGCACGGTCCGCATCCGGCTGACCCGCAACGGCGCGTCGGCCGGTGTCCCCTCCACGGGGGCCGTCACCTGGGTCGGGCAGACCGAGCGCACCGCCCGGATCCCAGTCGTCGTGCGCCCCGCAGCGCTCGAGGCCCCCGGCTCGGTGCGTGCGCCCCTCGCCAGCGGCAGCGCCACCGTGCGCACCACCCTGGGTGCGGCACGGGTGCCGGTGCAGACCACCGGGCTGGTCGGTGCGCTCCCGACGCCGCTGTCGCTGGTCCCCCAGGAGCGGGACACCGCCGAGGAGCCCCCGACGTCCAGCACGGCCGACACCCTCGTCGCTCCGCTGGAGGTCGCCCCGGGCACCCGCGTGCTGCGGGTGGTGGCCGAGGCCAACAGCACCGGCGACGACCTCGACATCAGGCTCTACCGCGGCGGCCGCCTCGTCGCCGAGGCCACGGGTTCCGCCTCGCGTGAGGAGCTGCTGCTCGAGGACCCGGTCCCGGGCGACTACCAGGTGGTCGTGCACGCGGCGGGAGCAGCGAACGGCACCACCACCACCGGACGGCTCTTCACCTGGACCCTCGGCACCGGTGGCAGCCGAAGCCTGGTGCCCGACCGGGAGGCGCTCGTCGGGGACGCGGGGAACGCCGCCGCGGTCGACGTCGAGTGGGGAGAGCTCGACCCGACGCAGCGCTGGTTCGGCGCGGTCACCTTCGGACCGAACGCCGCCCGCACCTACCTCGAGCTGCGCTGAGCGACTCGCTGAGCGGCGCTCCCCCACCCGACCGTGTCGACGAGGGCGAAGTACTCCTCGACGCGCTCGTCGTCCCAGCCGCGGGACTCACGCAGGCCCTCCGCGAGCATGGTCAGGTAGGCACCGGTCGGCACCGTGTGCGGCACGGCGTCGAGGCCGTGGGGGGCGGTGAAGGTGAGCATCGGCAGACCGTCGCGCCGGCCCACCTCCACGAGCGTCTCGTAGTGTCCCGGCCCCGCAGCGTGGCGCCCGTCGGGCAGCCCGTCGTCGAGCCCCGCGACGAGCACCTCGCGCAACGGGTCCTGGGGGTCGGGCACGCGGTGCATCTCCTGCGCGGCGACGTCGGCGAACTGGCTCACGCCGATGCGATAGGCGCGCGCCGGGGTCGGCCCGGGGACCGTGTGGTCGTAGAACGCCACGCCGCCGCCCCAGGTCCGCGAGAGCCCTGCGAAGTAGATCCGGCCGGGCAGGTCGACCGCGACCGACTCGCGCGGAGGACGGGTGTCGTGGGCACCGGCGTACTCGTGGTGCGCGCCGGGCGGGGCACCGCCCTCGAGGTACGCCGCCAGCCGGGCGGCGCACATGTTCGAGCCGTAGCTGACGTACCAGACCTCGGGGTCCGGGAGGTTTTCAAGCACCGGCACGGGCGCTCAGCGTCCGATGACCGGCACCGTCAGGACGGAGCGGTGCTCGGGGGAAACGTGGATCGTCATTGGTGCCAGCGTAGGCGCCAGGTCGGGCAGAGCCGGCAGCAGGTGGGGAATGTCATAGGCCTGCACCGCGATCCGGAGCCGGTGACCGGGCTTGATCCGGGCGTGGGTGGGGAAGACCTCGACGTCGATCGGGGCGACCTCTCCGGGGGCCAGCCGCTCCTTCGCCTCGGCCGTGAACGGGTGGTGCACCTGCACGATCCTGCCGTCCAGGCGACGGGTCCGGCGCTGGTCCACGGCGCGGTGGGAGAGCACCTGCCACCCGCCGGTCAGCCGGCTCACGGTGCCGTCCGGGGCCACGTCGGAGACCGCCACCGAGAGCATGCCGTCCCCGGACGGGGTCGAGGTGAAGAGCCGGGCGTTGATGGGGCCGTGGATCCGGAGGCGGCGCGTCATCGGCGGGGTCTCGAAGACGATGCCGGCCAGGTCGTTGACCTTGTTGTCCCTCAGGCACGGGTTGGGCAGCGGCAGCATCGCCAGGAAGCCGGCCGTCCACTGGTTGGCTGAGCGCGTGCAGAGCCCCGCCGGCAGCGGCAGCACGGGCGAGTCGCCCGGCGCCGGGCGGCCGCGGGTGAGGACGCCCGGGACACCGTTCGCCGCCGTCCCGGAGAGCCGGAAGGAGGCGGCGCGCAGGTCGCGGCGCATCCACCGGCGGGCGCGGGACCAACGGGTCGTGCCCTGCTCGAAGTAGGTCAGCGGCTTGATGTCGCGGTTCATCCGCCGATCGCGCCGGCCCTTGACCCAACGGTCGAACCAGCGGAGCTGGAGCTCGGCGAGCGAGCCGTGCCCGGCCTCCTCCATGCCGGTGCCCCCGGAGGCTTGGATGTGGTCCCACGGCCCCACGATCATCTTGGTCGGCACGCCTCGGCGCTGGAGGTTCTCGAAGAGCAGCGGGGTGCCGCGCTGGAACAGGTCGTACTGGCCGGAGACGAAGAACGCCGGGACCTTGACCCTCTTGATCACGTTGATCGGGGAGCGCTGGGCGTAGAAGTCGCCGTCCAGTGCCGGCTCGCCCCCGGTGAGCGCGCCGAGGAGCAGCGGCACCGTGAAGGTCCCGGCCCCGAGGGCGTGGTCCACGAGCGTGGCCATCCCGCCGGCCTGGTCCTGCTGGCCGTACGCCGGGGGGATGACGCCGCTGGCCGTCACCAGGCCGAGCCACAAGGGGATGAACCCGACGTCGAGGGCACCGCCGGAGGCGACGACGTCGCGGTAGACGTCGGCGCCGGGCACGGCGGGGAAGATCGCCTTGAGACCCGGCGGGTTGGCGGCGGCGGCGTTGATCTGGCTGATGCCCATGTACGACGGCCCGCTCATGCCCGTGCGCCCGTTGCTCCACGGCTGGCGGTGCGCCCAGGTCATGACCTCCCCGGCGTCCTTGTTCTCCCGGCGGCAGAACGCACACCACTGGCCCGGGGAGGAGCCGGTGCCGCGGGCGTCGACGGTCAGCTGGGCGTAGCCGCGCTTGACGAGGTAGTCGGGGTTGCTCCCGCCGAGGTCGCTGCCGCCCAGCACGGTCTTGTTGTAGGCGGTGATGGTGACGATCACCGGCCAACGGCCCGGCACGGCCTTCCCCGACGCGTCGGCGGGCAGCACGAGGTCGCCGCGCAGCTCGAGGCCGTCGGACATCGGGATCGTCAGGTCGGTGCGGGTGACGGTGCCCGGGTACTGCTCGGGGCGGGGGCGCCAAGTGCGGCCCGCGGTGCGCTCGGCCGCCCGGGCCAGGGCGGAGGCGTCCGGTGCGGTGCCGGCCCGGTCGGCGGGGCGCTCGGGGGCGGAGGCTGCGGGGGCGGGACCGGCCGCCAGCAGCGTGGCCGCCATCCCTGTCGCGACGATCGCGGCGAGCACGGCGCGTGCCCGGTGCTGCACGTGGTGCAGGTGCTGCATGCGGATGTCCCCCTGGTGATGGGCCCGGGCCCGCCCGGAAGTCACCCGTTCAACGGGCGCGCGGGGACGACGTCACGCCCTGTCTCGTATCGTGGTGCGGATGTCCACCTCCGCGCCCCGCAGCCTGGCCGAGCAGCTGCGCTCCTGGTCCGACCAGGACCTCGCCCACCTCGTGGCGCGCCGCCCGGACCTCGCCGCACCGGCACCGCAGGACTCCACCCAGCTGGCCTCCCGTGCGGCGTCGCGACCGTCGGTGCTGCGGATGCTCGACCAGCTCGACCGGCTGCACATCACGACGCTCGAGGCGGCCCTCGCCCTCGGGGCGGGCTCCCGGGCCGAGGACGTCGTGGCGGTCGTCCGCGCGGACCCGGCCGCCGCCTCCGCCGCCGTCGACGAGCTGCTCGCCGTGGCGCTGCTGTGGGGCGACCGCGACGGGCTGCGCCCCGTGACCGTCCTGACCGAACTGCTGCCCACCGCGGGGGACGTCGTACGCCCGGCGGAGGAGGTCGCGGCGCTGCTGGCGGAGGTTGGGCCCCAGGCGCGGGCGCTGCTCGACCACCTCGAGGAGCACGGGCCGCTCGGGTCCGTCGAGGGCGCCGACCGCGTCGTCGCCCTCGAACGGGCCCGCACCCCCGTCGAGGAGCTGCTCGCCCGTCGGCTGCTGCTCCCCCGCGACGCGCGACACGTCGTGGTGCCCACCGATGTCCTGCTGGCGCTGCGCGAAGGACGCACCACCCGCGACGACGTGGGTGTCCCGCCCACCCTGGCCACCGCGGAGCGGCCGGCCCGTCTCGTCGACACCGCCGCCGCGGGCGCGGCCGGGGAGCTGGTGCAACGGGTGGAGCTGCTCCTGGAGACCTGGGGCACCCGGCCGCCGGCGGCGCTGCGCGGCGGCGGGCTCGGGGTGCGCGACCTGCGCGCGACCGGCGTCCTCCTCGCGGTGGACGAGCGCTCGGCCGCGCTGCACGTCGAGGTGGCCGCCGCCGCGGGGCTGCTCGCGCTCGGCGACACCCCCGACGACGACGCGGCCTGGCTGCCGACCGAGGCGTTCGACGCCTGGCGCGCCGCGTCGACCGCCGAGCGCTGGGCCCGGCTGGCCGCCGCCTGGCTCGAGTCCCCCCGCCCGGCCTCGCTCGTCGGCACGAAGGACGCGAAGGGCCGGGTGGTCAACGCGCTCGGCGACAGCCTCGAACGGGGGTGGGCGGCCGAGACCCGGCGTACCGCGCTGGAGGTGCTCGCCACCCTGGCCCCCGGCACCGTCCTCGCCGCCACGACCGGCGCGGCCTCGGTGGTGGCGCGGCTGCGCTGGCTACGACCGCGCCGTCCCGCCGACCGGGCCGAGCTCGTCGTCGCCACCCTGGACGAGGCCGCGGTGCTCGGTGTCGTCGCCCTCGGTGGCCTCTCCGCCCATGGCCGCGCGCTCGTGGCGGAGGACCCGGCCCCTGCCCCGGTGCTCGCCCCGCTGCTGCCCGCCCCCGTCGACCATGTCCTGCTCCAGGCCGACCTCACCGCCGTCGCCCCCGGGCCTCTCGAGCAGGAGCTCGCGGCCCGGCTGGCCGCGGTGGCCGACGTGGAGTCGCGCGGCGGCGCAACCGTCTACCGCTTCGACGCCCAGACCGTGCGCCGTGCCTTCGACGCCGGCTGGTCGGCCGAGGACGTGCACGCCTTCATCTCCTCGGCCTCGCGCACCCCGGTGCCCCAGCCGCTGGTCTACCTCGTCGACGACGTGGCCCGGCGCTTCGGGACGGTGCGCGTCGGCTCGGCCGCGGCGTTCCTGCGCAGCGACGACGAGTCCACGCTCACCGAGCTGGTCCACGACCCGCGGGCGGCGTCGTTGCGGCTGCGGCGGATCGCCCCGACCGTCGTGGTCACCGACTCCCCCGCCGACGTGCTCCTGCCGCGCCTGCGCGAGCTCGGCGTGGCACCGGTGCTCGAGTCCGCCGACGGGATGGTCCGGCTGGCGCGCCGGCCGTCGTACCGTGCGCCGTCCCCGCGCCGCCGCCCGGCGCCCGCCGCCG
>JAUYLL010000140.1 GCA_030698375.1 Nocardioides sp.
CCGCACCCTCGAGCAGCGCCAGGCGGCATGGCGCGGTCCGCTCGGCGCCGCCCGCAGCGGTGTGCGCACCCAGGGCCAGGTCCGCTACCGCGACTTCGCGCGCGGCATCGTCGCCCAGCGTGGCCGCAACGCCTCGATCGTCCAGGGCACGGTCCTCCGCGCCTACCGCAACGCCGGTGGTGTCGGTGGGAGGCTGGGCGCGCCGCTGGCCGACCAGCACTGCCAGCTCCTCGGCACAGGCTGCCTCCAGCGCTTCGAGCGCGGGGCGATCTACGTCGACCCCCAGGGTCAGCGCAAGGTCAACGTCGTCCGCGGCCGGCCCGGGATCGCCTCCTACATCGCGGTCGGGCGGTCGCAGGTCGGGTACGTCGAGCCGTCCCGCGGAGCCAGCAAGTTCAACGCCTGGATCGGCAACGACAACCCCTGGTGCGGCTTCTTCCAGGCGTGGGTCAGCCGAGCGAGCGGCAACGGTGACTGGTTCCCGAAGGCGGTCAACTTCCGCCGTCAGGTCGCCAAGCTCGAGAGCCGCGGCACCCGCATCGCGCGACCCCGCGTCGGGTCGGTGGTCTTCTTCGACTACCGGGGCTGGAACCGGCCGAGCCATGTCGGGTTCGTGACCGCCGTGCACGCCAACGGCACGATCACCACGCTCGAGGGCAACACCGGTCCGCGCAACGCGCGCGGGGTCAAGGAGAGCGTGCGCGGCACCTCGCAGGTGCACTCCTACTGGCTGCCGAGGGAGCCGTGAGGCCCGTGCGCGGCTGGGCGCCGCTCCTCGTCCTCGTGCTGGCGGTGACCGGTGGGGGTCTCCCGGTCGGGCTGACGTCGTCGGCGGTGGCGGCCCCGGCCCCGCGGGTCGTGCTGCACGCCAACCAGACCGACGCGCGGCCGGGGGAGGCCGTGCTCTTCCGTGGCCGGGTCCTCGCCGGCTCGCGTCCCCTCGCCGGGGTCCGGGTGGTGCTGCAGAGCCGCGCGCCCGGGCGACGCTTCCGCGCGCTGGAGCGCCGCCGTACGGGCGGAAACGGGCGGTTCAGCTTCGCCCGGGTGCCCGCGGGGCCACGGGACTTCCGGGTGCGGTTCGTCGGGCACAACCGTCCGAACGCGCTCTCGCCCGTGCGCGCGGTGACGCGCAGCAACACCGCCCGCACGCTGGCGCAGCGCACCGACCAGGTGCGCTCCTACGTGGGGCAGCGTCAGTCCGGACCCACCACGTCCACCCGCTTCGGCACCTCCGTCCAGCACGCTCGCCACGCCCGCGGCACGATCGCCACCGTGGGTCGGGACACCTGGGTGGTGCGCGGTCCCATCGGGGCCCGCTACGCCGACCTCCGCGGGGTTGACGGTCGGCTGGGCGCCCCGCTGCACGACCAGAAGTGCCAGCAGGTCGGCGCCGTGTGCGTCCAGCGCTTCCAGAAGGGCGCCATCGCCCACGACCCCCAGGCCCCCACGAAGGTCACGCACGCCTTCGGCCATCCCGACCGGGCCGCCTACCGGGCGGTCGCACTCGCGTACGTGAACTACCGCGAGCCTGAGGTGCGCCAGAGCAAGTTCAACGACTGGATCGGCAACAACCGCGCCTGGTGCGGCTTCTTCAACGCCTGGGCGAGCCGCGCGAGCGCCAACGGCGACGCGTTCCCCAAGGCACAGCGCTTCGGTGACCAGGTGGCGATCATCCGCTCCCGTGGCGGGCAGCTGCGCCGGCCCCGACCGGGCGCGTTCATGCTCATCGACCGTGGGAACAAGGGCAGGCCGACCCACGCCGGCATCATCATCAAGGTCAGGCGCAACGGCGACGTCGTCACCATCGACGGCAACGCGCCGATGCCCGGGGGCCCGCGTTCCGGCCCCCGCTACGTCGTGCGACGCAGCCAGGACACCAGCCAGGCCGTGATGTATTGGCGGCCGCCGAGCTGGTGACCACGTCGTCCCGGACGCGGCGGTCCCGCTGCGACCGGGACGTCGGCGGCCGGGGCACGGGTGGGTCGGTGCCCGTCGTAGCCTTGCGCGCATGATCTTGAGGATGTCGTCGCTGTTCGTGCGCACGCTGCGGGAGGACCCGGCCGACGCCGAGGTCCCCAGCCACCGGCTCCTCGTCCGTGCGGGCTACATCCGCCGTGCGGCGCCCGGCATCTACACCTGGCTGCCGCTCGGCCTGCGGGTCTACCGCAACGTGGAGCGCATCGTCCGCGAGGAGATGGACGCGATCGGCGCCCAGGAGCTGCAGTTCCCGGCGCTGCTGCCGCGCGAGCCCTACGAGGCGACGAACCGGTGGACCGAGTACGGCGACGGGGTCTTCCGGCTGAAGGACCGCAAGGGCGCCGACTACCTGCTGGGACCCACCCACGAGGAGATGTTCACCCTCGCGGTGAAGGACCTCTACTCCTCCTACAAGGACCTCCCGGTCTGGCTGTACCAGATCCAGACCAAGTACCGCGACGAGGCTCGTCCGCGGGCCGGGCTCATGCGTGGCCGGGAGTTCGTCATGAAGGACTCCTACTCCTTCGACGTCACCGACGAGGGTCTCGAGGCGTCCTACCAGGCACACCGCGACGCCTACGTGCGCATCTTCGACCGTCTCGGGTTCGACTACGTGGTGGTGGAGGCCACCTCCGGGGCCATGGGCGGGTCACGGTCCGAGGAGTTCCTGGCGCGCTTGGAGGTCGGGGAGGACACCTTCGTCAGCTCCCCCGGGGGGTACGCCGCCAACGTCGAGGCCGTGCGCACCCCCGCGCCGGCGCCGCTCCCGTGGGACGACGCCCCGGCCGCCCACGTCGAGGACACCCCGGACACCCCCACCATCGCGACGCTGGTCGACCACCTCAACGCCGCGCACCCGCGCGACGAGCGTCCGTGGACGGCAGCCGACACCCTGAAGAACGTCCTCCTCGTCCTCACGCACCCGGACGGGACCCGCGAGCCGCTGGCGATCGGTCTGCCCGGTGACCGGGAGGTCGACCAGAAGCGGCTCGAGGGACAGCTGGAGCCGATCGCCGTCGAGGCGATGGACGACGAGGAGCTGCGCAAGCACCCGACCCTCGTCAAGGGCTACATCGGTCCCGGCGTCCTGGGGGAGGGCGCTGCCTCGGGCATCCGGTACCTCGTCGACCCCCGGGTCTCCGAGGGCACCCGGTGGGTGACCGGAGCGGACGAGCCGGGCCGCCACGTCCTCGACCTCGTCTGCGGCCGGGACTTCACCCCGGACGGCACGATCGAGGCGGCCGCGCTCCGCGAGGGCGACCCGGCTCCGGACGGCTCCGGGCCGCTGTCCCTGGCCCGCGGCATCGAGATGGGTCACATCTTCCAGCTCGGCCGCAAGTACGCCGAGTCGCTCGGCCTCCAGGTGCTCGACGAGAACGGCAAGCTGGTGACCGTGACGATGGGGTCCTACGGCATCGGGGTCTCCCGGGCCGTCCCGGTGATCGCCGAGGGCAACCACGACGAGCTCGGGCTGTGCTGGCCGCGCGCGATCGCGCCCGCCGACGTGCACCTCGTGGCTGCGGGCAAGGACCCCCAGCTGCTCCAGGAGGCCGAGCGTCTGGCCGCCGACCTCTCGGGGCGCGGCCTCGACGTCGTGCTCGACGACCGTCCCAGGCTCAGCCCCGGGGTGAAGTTCAAGGACGCCGAGCTGATCGGCGTCCCCACGATCGTGGTGGTCGGCAAGGGGCTGGTCGACGGTGTGGTCGAGGTGAAGGACCGGCGTACGGGGGAGCGGCAGGACGTCGCGGTCGGGCAGGTCGTCGAGCACCTGGTCGGCCTCGTGCGGGGCTGACCGGACCGAGCGGAGCGTGCGGCGGCGAACCTGCACGATCGTGCAGCGCACAGAACTGAAGCCGCCAGCACGGTCCTCGACGGCGTTTCGATGGCACCATCGGACCAGCGCCCCCGCCGAGGGATCTCGGGACCCCCGGACGGCGCCGTAGCCCTCCAGCCGCATCTCGGGGCAGCTGGGAGCCACACGTGACGAAGGCCCTCGGCACCCGCCGGGGGCCTTCTGCGTACCCGGCGCCCCGGGCCGGCTCAGCCTTCGAGCTCGGGAAGGCCTGGCCAGGTCTGCGGGGCGGCGCCGTAGGCGATCCTGCCCACGGCGCTCTCGGTCAGCGCGCGCAGGGCCCACTGCCGGGCGCCGCCCCACGTGGCCCCGACCATCGTCGCGTAGACCGCGCTGCAGCGCTCCTCGAGCGTGTCCGCCGCACTCCGTACCTCGGCGGCGGTGTCGGAGGGGGGCAGGTCGTAGAGCGTCTCCGCGGCCACGGGCGCGGCGTCCTGGTCGCGGACGAGGCGGAGGAGCTGGTCGCGGCGTGCCCGGTGGAGCACGTACCCCGCCCGGAGCCGTCCGGCGAGGTCCGGTGCAGCAGACGCCGACGTGCGTCCGAGGAGGTGCGCCAGCACGAACACCGCGGCGTGCTCGGCGGCCAGGGCGTCCTGCGCTGCCTTCAGCGGACGGAGGGCCTTGCTCACGGCGCGGTCACCTCCTCGGGGAGCGGCGCGGCCAGGTGGGCGACGTGCATGGCCGTCGACGCGGCCATGCCGGCGACGAGACGGGCCAGGGGGCCGCTCCGGGCCCGAAAGGCCAGGCGCGTCAGCTCGTCGGCGGCCGCGGACTCGGCGGCGACCACGCCGGCCAGCGCGCCCCGGCGGCGTGCCGGCAGCGGAGTGGGAGCCGGGGGCGGTGCATTCGGCGGCGCGGGCGGAGGTGGGGAGGCCGCGGGCGGCGCGACGTCTGCGAGCACGGCCAGGTGTGCACGGTGGGCACCGGCGAGGGCAGCGAGACGCGGGCCGAGGCCAGCATGGCGTGCGACGGTCTCCTCGAGAAGTCGCGCCCGGTCACCGACCACCGCAGAGACCTCCGCGACCAGGGCGAGGTCGGGGTCGTCGTCGACGACCACGGGGTCCGCCTCCTCAGCCCGGCGGGCGGTGCAGGCGCTGACCGCGAGGGCGCCGGCCCCGAGAGCCGCGATCGTGCCGAGCCGACGGCGGTCGAGCTCGAGGCCCGTGGTCGGACGCGCTGCGGGGTTCACGGGCGGCAGGCTCTCACACGGGGGGCGGTGGCACCGCGGGTCGGGCTGCCTCAGGTGGTGAGCGAGTAGGCCAGCAGGACGAAACCGCCGCGCCGCCATGCCATCTCGACGTCGAAGGTCGCGCCCTGGTGGGACGGGTTGGTGCTTCGGAAGGTCCGGTCGTCGTTCAGCGCGTAGGTCGCGGGGATGTCGAGGGTGACGGTGACCCGGACCGGGCTGCGCGGGGCTGCACGGCGCGGTGCCTCGACGTCGGTGACGAGGACCCGGTCGAGTGCGACGAACCAGCCCTGGTCGGCCCGCTGCTTGAGCTCGCGGGCGAAGGGTCGGCACCCCCCGCAGGGTTGGTTGCGCGCCGAGAGGGCGAGGAGCGGGTCGGGATCGTTCGTGGCGATGGCGTAGGCCCAGGTATGGACGACGTGCTCGGCGAACGCTGCACGTCCTGCCCGGTCGTCCTCGAGGGCGTCGGCGCCGGTGGGCAGGGGCGGGGCTGGCCGCTCGGGTGCTCCCTCCGGTGCGGGCGAGGGGGTGACGGTCGCTGTTGCTGCCTGCTCCGCCCCGTCCTCCTCGGACGCGTCGTCGCTGCTGCTGCACCCGGCGAGGACGAGCACGAGGGCCAGGGCGAGCACCACCGCGCGGGGTGTCCGTCGCCGGGCCCGGGCCGTGGAGGGGGTCCGGAGCAGAGACGTTGGACACATGGCCGCAGGATATCCCGCCAACCGCCCCGGCGCCGTCAGACGAGCGGCGCGTGCCGGGGCGCGGGGGCTCTTCGGGGACGGGCGGGCGCCTCGCGACCGGCTAGGGTGGCGACGACAACTGCACAGCAGCGAGAGGACGGTGGCTGAAGTGTCCGCCCGCACACCCGGAACCCCAGGCAGTGCCACCCGGGACCGTCTCGTCGACGCGCTCACGGAGCCGCTGCGTGCTCTGGGCCTCGACCTCGAGGCCGTCGACCTGACGCCCGCCGGCAAGCGCCGGCTGCTGCGCGTCGCGGTCGACAAGGATGGTGGCATCGACCTCGACGACGTCGCCGCGGCCACCCGTGAGGTGTCCCGGCTGCTCGACGAGTCCGACGTCATGGGGGAGCAGCCCTACACGCTCGAGGTCTCCTCGCCCGGCGTCGACAGGCCGCTGACGCTGCCCCGTCACTGGCGTCGCAACGTCGGGCGTCTGGTCAAGGTCGCGATCCGCGACGGCGAAGCCGTCAGCGGTCGGGTGGTGGCCGCCGACGAGGAGGGCGCCGATCTCGACGTCGACGGCGCACCGCACCGAGTCCGCTTCGCCGACGTCACCAAGGCCAAGGTCCAGATCGAGCTCAATCGCAAGGAGTCCTGACGTGGACATCGACATGGCCATCCTCCGCTCGTTGGAGCGGGAGAAGGAGATCTCCTTCGACGTCCTGGTCGAGGCGATCGAGCAGGCGCTGCTCACCGCGTACCACAAGTCGCCCGGCGCCCGGTCCCGGGCGCGCGTGACGCTGGACCGCAAGACCGGCCACGTGACGGTGATGGCGACCGAGACCGACGAGGACGACAACCCCGTCGGCGAGTTCGAGGACACCCCCGACGGGTTCGGCCGGATCGCGGCGACGACCGCCAAGCAGATCATGCTGCAGCGGCTCCGCGACGCCGAGGACGAGATCCGGTTCGGTGAGTTCTCCGGCAAGGAGGGCGACATCGTCTCGGGCATCATCCAGCAGGGACGCGATCCCCAGGACGTGATGGTCGACCTCGGCAAGCTGGAGGCGCTGCTGCCGACGGCCGAGCGGGTGCCCGGCGAGGACTACCGGCACGGCACGCGGATCAAGTGCCTGGTGGTCAGCGTCCGCAAGGGCATGCGCGGGCCCCAGGTGATGCTCTCGCGCACCCACCCGAACCTGGTCAAGAAGCTCTTCGCCCTCGAGGTCCCGGAGATCGCCGACGGCACGGTGGAGATCACCGCGATCGCCCGCGAGGCGGGTCACCGCTCGAAGATCGCGGTGCACTCGACGGTGCCCGGGGTCAACGCGAAGGGGGCGTGCATCGGCCCGATGGGCCAGCGCGTCCGCAACGTGATGGCCGAGCTCAACGGCGAGAAGATCGACATCATCGACTGGGCCGAGGACCCCGCGCGCATGGTCGGCAACGCGCTGAGCCCGGCGCGCGTGAGCAGCGTCACCGTCGTCGACGCCGCCGCCCGGGCCGCCCGGGTCGTCGTCCCCGACTACCAGCTCTCCCTCGCGATCGGCAAGGAGGGCCAGAACGCCCGGCTTGCGGCCCGCCTCACCGGCTGGCGCATCGACATCAGGTCGGACGAGGCCGGTTCGGACCAGGAGGCCTGAGCCGGTACAGTGACTGACGGTGGTTCACCCCTCTGCTTTCGATCCCTGCACGGACTCCGGTCCGGTGCGCCCCGTGCGCACGTGCGTGGGTTGTCGGCGACGAGCCACCACGACCGCACTGGTACGCGTGGTCGTCGGAGCGGGGGAGCACGGTCCGGCCGTGGTCCCCGACCCGACGCGCACGGCACCCGGACGGGGGGCGCACCTGCACCCCGACCCCGCGTGCTTCGACCTCGCGGTCCGACGCAAGGCCTTCCCCCGGGCGCTCCGCGCTCAGGGCGGGCTCGACCTCGGCCCGCTGGAGACGTACCTGCACGACCTGCCGGAGCCGCCTGCGGCCCCTGCGCAGTGACACACCGTTCCGCACGACCGACAGAAGATGGAGCAGCAGCTCATGAGCACTCGATGAGTTCTTCCCGATGAGCATGCACACCAGCTAACGGTCCGACGCACCCACGACGGGGCCCGGACCAGAAGGAGAAGCGTGGCTAAGGTCCGAGTCCACGAGCTCGCCAAAGAGCTCGGCGTCGAGAGCAAGGTCGTCCTGGCCTCTCTCAAGGAGATGGGTGAGTTCGTCAAGTCGGCATCGTCGACGGTCGAGCCCCCCGTCGAGATGCGTTTCAAGAAGGAGTACGGCGAGGCCCTGAAGGCCGAGGCCGAGAAGAAGGCGGCCAAGAAGGCGCCCGCGAAGAAGGCTGCGCCCAAGCCGAGTGCTCCGGCCTCCGAGGCACCTGCGGAGGCCGCGTCCGCGCCGTCCGAGCAGACCGTGCTCGAGAGCACCGAGTCGGAGCAGACCGAGACTGCCGCTCCTGCGGCCGAGAAGTCGGCCCCCTCCGGACCGCGACCCGGCCCCCGGCCCGGTCCGCGCACCGAGGCGCCGGCCCCCGAGGCTCCGGAGACGCCGGCCCCCGAGGCTCCGGCCGCGGCGGCCCCC
>JAUYLL010000006.1 GCA_030698375.1 Nocardioides sp.
ACCAGCGTGCTTGATGCGGCTGGTGCTCCGCGCGCCGCGACTCATGGCGACGTGACCGGAACGCAGGACGACGCCGACCTGACTCCGAGGGCGCGAAGCGCTCGCTCGCAGCGTGCTCCAGAGTCGCTAGTCCAGAAAAGCTTGAAGCCGAGGACGTGCGGCACCGCGGCGAGCAGCTCATCCGGGGATTGAACAACGAGATCCATCGGAGCGAACCTCCTCAGCTGGCCTGGGCCGCGTGCGGGGCGCGGTCGATGCGCGCGGACACGTACTTGAGCGAGATGCCAACCTCGCCGAAGCGGTTGTCGACGACCACGACGTCCTTGGTCCGCTTCTCGCCGGTCTCCTTGTCCGGCCAGCTCTCGGTCCGCTCGAGGCCGTGGACGAAGATCGGGTCACCGGATCCGCAGCTGTCGTGTACGTGCGTGGCGGCCGAGCCGAAGATCTTGACGTTGTGGGCGGTTGGCTCGTCGCTGACCCACGCCCCCTGGTCATTCTGGACCCGGCGGTTGACCAGGACGCGGCAGGTGACGAACGGCTTGTTGTTCTCCCGGGTGTGGTGCAGCTCCGGTGCCTCGGCCAGGTTGCCGGCGAAGGTGACGGTGGTGGACATGGCTTCCTCCTAGGTGACTGCGAGACGTCGATGGGTCCCACAGTCACCTACGTGTCATTAAGGCCCGGCAGCGATCACATCGGCCCAAGTCGTTTCCACCGCTCGACGAGCCCGGCTGGCGGCGCAGCGGGCCCGGGGCACGCAGAAGCGCCCCGACCGGCTCTCGGGTACCGGATCGGGGCGCTGGGAAGCACGCTATGACCAGGTGCCGACACAACTGCCGGCGTCGTCCTCGCCGGCTACCGGTCAGGCCGACGCCGCGGCGGTCTGTTGCTGAGCTTCTGCGGTGGCGGCGGCAGGTCGCGTCCCAGCCGCTGGCGGGCCGCCTCGGCCGCGACGACCACTGCCTCCTGGGCGAACACCGAACGGGCGAGCATCCGGCCGAGCTCCTGACGGTCGGCCACGAGCGCGTCTTCGACCGCCTCGATGGTCGAGGCGGTCAGGTCGTGCTTCTTATTGAAGCTCTTGCGGGTCACGCTGACCAGGGCGGGATGCTTCTCGCCCGCGGCCGCGAGCTCGGCCCGCTGCTGTGGTGAGCGCCGGGCGTGGAGCTCGAGCGCCTGGGCGAGCCAGCCGACGAAACGAGCCGGTGAGTCGGCGTCGTCGTCCAGCTCTGCGATGTTGGCCGATCGTGCGAGGTCCCACACGCCGGGTCTCCAGTAGATCCCGACCGGGATCGTGGTCTGGCTCGTCACCTGATCCCTGCCTTGGGATCCTCCACCTGGCGTCCTCCATCCGACGAACCGGCACCCGCTCCCCCTTACCCCGCGTTCGCCAGAGCCGTGCCGTGGCCGCCCGGGTCGCCGTCTGCTCCTGGCTCCGGCTCACTGGCGAGCCGTCGCAGCCGCGTCGCCTCGCGAACGGTGATCGTCTCGGCGCACCATTCAACGGCCTCGCTCAGGGACAGGCCCTCGCGCTCGGTCAACTCCCGCAGCGCCTCACCGGCTCGCTTCTCGGTCTCGGCCACCGCCGCGTCGCGCTGGCCGATCGCGACCATGACCCGTTCGGCCAGGTCAATCACGTGACGCTCTCGCTCCTCGCGCTCGCGTCGCCGCCTCTCGGCCATCTCCCGTGCCGTACGCCGTGCCTGTTGTTTGATCGTCTGTTGGCTCATCCGTTCCTCGCTCGTGTCGACAATGACTCTGACAGTCACCTACGCCATTTCCGGAACCTCGAGCGATCACAGATCTGCAGGAACCTTCAACCGGTTCCGTCGACCCGTTCAGCCCGCCCGATGCAAACCCGACGCCCCAGCCGCCACCCACGCCCCACAGCGTCCCCCGGATTTTCGTGACCGACCAAGTGCCACACAGACCCGTGAATCACCTGTACCGGCGCAGGCGCGTGAGCGCGTCGGGCGGAGCCCGACACGATGTTGGTGCGGCGGTGGTCAGCTGGCGGCGTCGAGCTGCACGGTGTGTCCGAGGCGTTCGAGCTGCGCGACGAGCCGGCGGGCATGGGCCTCGTCGTTGCGACGGGCGAGCCAGTCCGCCCCGAGGTCTTGGTAGGGCTCGTCCTTGGTCAGCATGTGCCAGGCCGACACCAAGATCGAGTGCGCGACCGCGACCTGCGCCCGACCGGTCCCGCGTCGCTTCGCGATCCGCGCGTGCTGGGCCGACAGGTAGTTCGACTGGTGCATCCGCGCCACCGACCCGGCGGCCTCGACCAGCATCGCGGTCAACCACTTGTTGCCATGCCGCTTGCTCGTCGGGGTGCGCTTGCCCGCGGACTCGTGGATCCCCGGCGCGACACCCGCCCACGCCGCCAGATGTGCAGCGGAAGGGAACCGCGACATGTCAGCGCCGGTCTCCGCGACGATCACCTGCGCGACCTTCTCCCCCACCCCGGGGATGGTCTGCAGCAACTCGATCTGATGCTGCCAGGGCGTGCACTTGGCCGCGATCACCGCATCAAGCTCGGCCAGTGACTGCTCCACCAGGTCCAGCCGGCCGAGGATCGCGCGGGCCATCTGCGCGTGGTGATCATCGAAGTTGCCCTCCAGCGCTTGGGCCAGGTCCGGGATCTTGGAGCGCATCCGACCCTTCGCCAGCTGCGCCAACACGAGCGGGTCCCGCTCGCCCTCGATCATCGCCGCCAGCATCGCCCGTGCCGACACCGTCGTCAGCGACGACGCGACGGACGAGAGCTTGATCGAGGCATCCTCGAGCATCATCTCCAGCCGAATCGCCTCCCGGGTCCGATCCCCCATCAGCTGCACCCGATACCGCGTCAGCATCCGCAGCTGCCGGATCGCCGGCGGCGGCACCATCGAGGGCCGCAGCAACCCGTGCTCAAGCAGCTGCGCGATCCACTCCGCATCCCGCACGTCGGTCTTGCGACCAGGGACCGCCTTCATGTGCGCGGCGTTCAGCAACCAGACCTCCATCACATCCTCGAGGCAGTAGAACGGCGCCTTCCAATACGTCGAGGTCGACTCGATCGCCGCGATCGTCACACCGGCTTCCATCAACCAGTCACGCATCACTCGCAGCGACCCGGTCGTGGTCTTGAACGTGCGCGTCTCGCTATGCCGACCTCGACGCGCACCGGGCGTGCGGACGCATACCGACACCGACGCTTTCCCGACATCCAGACCGGCGACCCGGTCGAACATCACTTCCATCGCCAACCCCTCCTCCGAAGTGGCCGCGGCCGTCGCGGCCATGCGTCGCCCGGAGGGCTCTCTGCCAGGACACAGACCCACGTGCTCGCAGCAACAATCCACCGACTCCCGAGAGCCCCGCGCCATACACCTCTACGGGCTCACCCGCACCAGTGTGTGCCGACGTCGCCGCGCGACACCCACGATTCTCATCCCCCGCTACGTTCGACCGAAGGTCGAAGTGCCATACACCTCTTGCATTCTCGGTTCGCCGAATCGAAAGAGCAGCGCCGAGATCCGGCCGAAAGTGATCGCCTGCCGCGCGCATGCGCACGTAGGTGACCGTGACGATGAGCTTCCACAAGCTGACGGCGGGGTCGGGGTACGACTACCTGACCCGCCAGGTCGCAGCGATGGACGCCACCGACAAGGGCCACACCGGGCTGGCGAGCTACTACACCGAGAAGGGCGAGACCCCCGGCGTGTGGGTCGGCTCGGGCCTGGGGGGCATCGAGGGACTCGATACTGGCGACGTCGTCACTGCCGATCACATGCAGAGCCTGTTCGGATCCGGGCACCACCCGCTGGCCACCCAGCGAACCAGGGAGCTGGACCTGCGGATCGGCCAAGTTGGCGCCGGCCGGCCGACCGGTGCGGACTACAAGACCGCGGTGCGGCTCGGCACGCCCTACAAGGTCTACGACAACGACATCAGCCCGTTCCGGATCGAGGTCGCCAAGCGCATCGGGGCCCTCAACGAGGCCGCCGGCCTGCCGGGTGACTGGCCGGTCCCCGCGGCCGACCGGGCCAAAGTCCGCACCGAGGTCGGCACCGAGCTCTTCCGT
>JAUYLL010000012.1 GCA_030698375.1 Nocardioides sp.
CGGGCGTTGCCGGGGGACCCGGGCTCGATAGCCGGCTCGGCCTCGGCGCGCTGGAGGGCCACCACGCGGCGGGCCTCCGCGGCCTGCGCCGGCGTGGTCGGGTCGGCGGTCTCGGCCGTCTCGGGGCCGTCGAGGCTCCGCGAGATCGCGTTCTTGGTCGCGGGGTCGGAGTGGTCGTGGCCGTGCCCGTCGTCGGGGCTCCCGTCCTCGGCCAGCGCGTGCCCGTGGCCGTCGTCCGGCCCGTGGTCGTCACCGGCTGCGTCCTCGGTCGCCTCCGCGGCGAGATCCTCGGCGACCGTGCGCAGGTCGGCGGCCTCCACCTCGGCGGCCTGGGGATCCGCGCCGGAGTCGCTCCCGGGCAGGGTCAACCCCACCACGACGAGCGCGAGGGCCACGGCGACCGCGCCGGCCAGGCGCAGCACGGGGCCACGCCCGGAGGGCTGCGGGACGGCGGACGGGGTGGGCGACGGGGCGTCGGACATGCGGCTCCTCGGGAAGCGGTGTGCTGCAGCGCACAACGATCCCCCGCGCCCCGGGTCACGCGGGCCGGAACCGGCAGATCACCGGCCGGCGACGCGGCGGGTGACCAGCTGGGCGGTGCGGCGCACGAGGGCGGCCAGCGCGGGGACGTCGGTGACGGTGCCCGGTTCGTAGGTCACCGCGACCCCGGCGACCGGGTGGCCGGTCGGGTCGAGGGCGGCCGACGCCACGCTGGCCAGGCCCGGCGTGACCTCCCCGTCCTCGGCGGCGTACCCGCGGCTGCGCGTCTCGACGAGGAGCCGGCGCAGCGCGGGGAGCGAGGTCGGGCCCACGCCGTGACGCTGGACGAAGGCCCCACGGTCGGGGAAGAGGGCACGCACCTGGGGAGCCGGGAGCGCGGCCAGCACCGCCCGCCCACTGGCGGTCAGCTGCGCGGGGAGCCGCACCCCCACGTCGGTGACGAGCGGTGGTCGGCCCGGGGCGCGCTCCTCTACGACGTAGAGCACGTCGCGGCCGTGCAGCACCGCCAGGTGCGCGGACTGCCCGCAGCGGTCCACGAGGTCGACGAGCGGACGGCGGGCCAGCCGGGCGAGCGGGGCCTGCCGGGTGTAGCCGCTGCCGACCTCGAAGGCCGCGACCCCGAGGGCGTAGCGGTGCTCCTCGGGCAGGTGCACCACGAAGCCCTCGTCGGTCATGGCCGCCAGCAGGTGGTACGCCGACGAGCGCGGCATCCCGACCTCGCGCGCGATCCGGTCCAGGGGGACGGGTGCCGGCTGGGTGGCGAGGAACCGCAGCACCCGCAGGGTGCGCGTGGCGGCGGGCACCTGAGGCATGGGGGCAACCTACGCCCGTGCGCCGGGCCGCTCAGGCGAGCGGGCGCTCCTCCGCGACCGGGACGAGGGGGATCGCGACGAGGGGAAGCAGGGCGGCGAGCGCGAAGATGGCGGCGAAGCCGAGCTCGGCCACGAGGAGGCCGGCGACCGGCGGGACGGCGGTGGCGGCGAGGAACTGCGCGGTGTTCTGGGTCCCGAGCGCGCGGCCGGACCAGAAGGGTCCGGCCCGCTCGGCGACGGCGGTGAAGGCCAGGCCGTTGTCGGCGACCGTGAACGCCGAGGCGAGCACGAGGAAGGCGACGGAGACGCCGGCGTCGAGCCCTGCGGTGAGTCCGAGCAGGCCCATGGCTGCGGTCGCGCCCACGGACACCCAGCGCAGTGGCTGCATCCGGGTGCCGACCCGGTCCGAGGCCCACCCGGCGACCAGCCGGGCAGCGGCTCCGGCCACCTGGGCACCCCCGACGAGCGCGCCGGCCGCGGCCGGCGGCCAGGCCCGGTCCTGCACCAGCCAGACGAGCGCGAAGGTCCACACGAGGAACTGGGGGACGACCAGCAGGACCGAGACCAGGTGCACGCGCACCAGGAACCCGTCGCCGCGGTAGGGGTTGGCGGTGGCGGTGACCGTCCGGACCGGGCGCGGGGGGTCCACGACGGTGACCAGCACGGCCAGGAACGTCACGAGGGCGGCGGCGGTGGGCACCCACAGGGCGGCACCGACGCCGCGCTCGAGGGCCAGCACCGCCATGGTGACCGCGGCGATCCCGACCCCGGCCGGCTGGGACATCTGGCGGATGCCCATGGCCAGGCCGCGTCGGCGGGCCGGGAACCAGCCGACGACGACCCGACCCGAGGCGCTGCTGGTGCTCGACGCCGCGGCGCCCGCCAGCAGCAGGCCGAGCCCGAGGGTGACCGGGTCGTCGGTGATCGTGCAGGTGGCGCCGATCAGTGCGGTGGCGCCGGTGCCGGCCAGCAGCACGAAGCGCTCCCCGAGTCGGTCGACGACCAGGCCCCAGAAGACGAGCGAGAGCACCACCCCGAGCATGGGGGCGGCCGCCACCAGGCCGGCCTGGGCGAGCGTGAGGCCCTCGCGCTGCTGCAGGGCCGGGATGAGGAAGGCCGGGCCGCTGATCATCACGGCCGAGCCGGCCTGCGCGGCGGTGGAGACGCCGAGCATGGTCCACCGTCGCGCGGACCCGATGGTCCGGGGCGGGGGGGCGGTGTGCGTGCTCACCGGCCTAGTGAACGGGCCCGGGTCGCCGTGGCGAACCCGGATCTCGGCATCCGCGGTGTGACATTCCGCGCATCCGGCCCAGGGGTCGCCTCGACGTCTCGTCACCGAGACAGCGGCGTGGCGTGGCACCTCCCCCCGGGCACGGTCCGGGCGGAGACTTCGGACATGGACAGTCCCGTCGCGGTCGGCACCGGCCCGCTCGACCCTGCCGCGGTCGTGGCCGTGGCCCGCCACGGCACCCCCGTCGTGCTCGCCGAGGAGGCCGAGGCCGCGCTGGCGGAGTCCCGCGCTGCGGTCGAGAAGCTCGCGGCGGCGCCCACCCCGGCGTACGGGGTCTCGACGGGGTTCGGCGCGCTGGCCACCCGCCACATCCCGGTGGAGAAGCGCGAGCAGCTGCAGCGGTCGCTGGTCCGCTCCCACGCCGCCGGGAGCGGTCCCGCAGTGGAGCGGGAGGTGGTGCGGGCGATGATGCTGCTACGGCTCTCGACCCTCGCCACCGGGCGCACCGGTGTACGACCGGAGACCGCCCGCGCGCTGGCCGGGATGTTGTCGGCAGGCATCACGCCCGTGGTCCACGAGCACGGCTCGCTTGGGTGCTCCGGTGACCTCGCGCCCCTCTCGGCATGTGCGCTCGCGCTCCTCGGCGAGGGCGAGGTCCACGACGCCGAGGGCGTACGCCGGCCCGCGGCCGAGGCGCTCGCCGGGGCGGGGCTCGCTCCCGTGCGGCTCGAGGCCAAGGAGGGCCTGGCGCTGGTCAACGGCACCGACGGCATGCTCGGCATGCTGGTGCTCGCGATCACCGACCTGCGGATGCTGCTGCGCACCGCCGACGTGGTCGCCGCGATGTCGGTGGAGGCCCAGCTCGGCACCGACCGGGTCTTCGCCGCCGAGCTGCACGCGCTGCGCCCCCAGGTGGGTCAGCAGGCGTCCGCGGCGAACCTGGCCCGGCTGCTGGCCGACTCGCCACTCGTGGCCAGCCACCGGGGGCCCGACTGCCACCGGGTCCAGGACGCCTACTCCCTGCGCTGCTCGCCCCAGGTGCACGGGGCGGTGCGCGACACCGTCGAGCACGCGGCCACCGTGGCCGGGCGCGAGCTGGCCTCGGCGATCGACAACCCGGTGGTGCTGCCCGACGGTCGGGTCGAGTCCAACGGGAACTTCCACGGCGCCCCGGTCGCCTACGTCCTCGACTTCCTGGCGATCGTCGCCGCCGACCTCGCCTCGATCAGCGAGCGCCGCACCGACCGCTTCCTCGACCGGGCCCGCAGCCACGGGCTGCCGCCATTCCTCGCCCACGACCCGGGTGTCGACAGCGGCCACATGATCGCGCAGTACACCGCCGCTGGGATCGTCTCGGAGCTCAAGCGGCTTGCCGTCCCCGCCAGCGTCGACTCGATCCCGAGCAGCGCCATGCAGGAGGACCACGTCTCCATGGGGTGGTCGGCGGCCCGCAAGCTCCGGCGCTCGGTCGACGGCCTCACCCGGGTGCTCGCGATCGAGCACCTCACCGCTGCCCGGGCCCTCGACCTGAGGGCTCCGACGGAGCCGGCGCCCGGGACGTCGGCCGCCGTGCGGCTGCTGCGCGAGGCCGGGGTCGCCGGCCCGGGCCCCGACCGCCACCTGGCACCGGAGATCGAGACCGCCGTCGGCCTCGTCGCCTCCGGTGCCGTCCTCGCCTGCGTCGAAGCAGAGATCGGAGAGCTGGCATGAACGAGCCGTCAGGACCCCGTCCGGTGCGCGCCCCGCGCGGCACCACCCTCACCGCCCGGTCCTGGCAGACCGAGGCGCCGCTGCGGATGCTGATGAACAACCTCGACCCCGAGAACGCCGAGGACCCCGACCACCTCGTCGTCTACGGCGGCACCGGCAAGGCGGCGCGGAGCTGGGCGGCGTACGACGCGATCGTCGCCGCGCTCACCGACCTCGCCGACGACGAGACGCTGCTGGTGCAGTCCGGCAAGCCGGTCGGCGTGATGCGGACCCATGCGTGGGCACCGCGGGTGCTCATCGCCAACTCCCACCTGGTCGGCGACTGGGCGACGTGGGAGGAGTTCCGCCGGCTCGAGGAGCTCGGGCTCACGATGTACGGCCAGATGACCGCGGGCTCATGGATCTACATCGGGACCCAGGGCATCCTGCAGGGCACCTACGAGACGTTCGCCGCGGTCGCCGCGAAGCGGGGCGTCGAGAGCCTGGCCGGCACGATCACGCTCACCGCCGGACTCGGCGGGATGGGTGGGGCCCAGCCGCTGGCGGTGACGATGAACGACGGCGTGGCGATCTGCGTCGAGGTCGACCAGGCGCGGATCGACCGGCGCATCGAGCACCGCTACCTCGACCGCCAGGCCGACGACCTCGACCACGCCTTCGCGCTGGCCGTCGAGGCGCGGGACGCCCGCCGACCGCTGTCGATCGGGCTGCTCGGCAACGCCGCCGACGTGCTGCCCGAGGTCGTCCGCCGCGGCCTCCCGGTCGACGTAGTGACCGACCAGACCTCGGCCCACGACCCGCTGGCCTACCTGCCCGCCGACGTGGCCTTCGCGGACTGGCACGCCGAGCGCGAGCGCGACCCTGCCGGGTTCACCGAGCGGGCCCGGGCCTCGATGGCCACCCACGTCGAGGCGATGGTCGCGCTGCAGGACGTGGGCGCGGAGGTCTTCGACTACGGGAACTCGATCCGCGACGAGGCACGCAAGGGCGGATTCGCCCGCGCCTTCGACTTCCCCGGGTTCGTGCCGGCGTACATCAGGCCGCAGTTCTGCGAGGGGCGCGGTCCCTTCCGGTGGGCGGCGCTCTCGGGCGACCCGGCCGACATCGCCGCGACCGACCGGGCGATCCTCGAGCTCTTCGGCGAGGACGAGCGGCTGCGCCGATGGATCACGATGGCCGGGGAGCTGGTGCAGTTCCAGGGGCTGCCGGCCCGCATCTGCTGGCTCGGGTACGGCGAGCGGCACCGCGCCGGCCTGCGGTTCAACGAGATGGTGGCCAGCGGCGAGCTCAGCGCCCCGGTCGTCATCGGCCGCGACCACCTGGACTGCGGGTCGGTGGCCTCGCCGTACCGGGAGACCGAGGCGATGCTTGACGGTTCGGACGCCATCGCCGACTGGGCGCTGCTCAACGCGCTGGTCAACACCGCCAGCGGGGCGACGTGGGTGTCGCTGCACCACGGGGGCGGGGTCGGCATCGGCCGGTCCATCCACGCCGGCCAGGTCGTCGTCGCCGACGGCACGGCGCTGGCGGCAGAGAAAATCGAGCGGGTGCTCACCAACGACCCGGGCATGGGCGTGATCCGGCACGCCGACGCCGGCTACGAAAGGGCGCGCGAGGTGGCCGTCGAGCGCGGGGTGCGGATCCCGATGGGCTGAGGCGGGTCAGCGGAGTCGGAACCGGTCGCGCCAGGAACGGCGAGGAGGGGGAGCCGTCCGACGTACCTGTCGGCGTTCCGCGCGCCGCTCCCGCCACGCCGCGACCACGCGGGAGGCGGCGGGTGAGTCCCCGGTCGGCCGGGGACTCCTCGGCCCGGCAGGGCGTTCAACAGGCCCGTCGTGGCCATTTCCCCTGACCGGCTCGCTGTTCACCGCGCCCACCTGCCGATCCTCCGAGCGTACGACGACGGCCCCGGGACCGCCGGGGTGGTGCGTGGCGGACGGTCAGCCGGCGACGCGCTCGTCGACGCGCATCCGCAGGGCATCGCGGAAGACGGGCATCTCGGCGGAGAGCGTGCGGACCGTCTCGGCGCTGAGGTGCAGCAGGTCGAGCGGGGTCAGCGCGACGATCGAGGCGGTGCGCAGCGAGCCGTTGACGATCGCGGCCTCGCCGACGATGTCGCCGGCGCCGACACGGGCGATCTCCTGGCCCTTGACGCGAATCGACACCTCACCGGAGAGCACGACGTACGCCTTGTCGGCGGGGGTGCGCTCCCAGATCGGCGACCAGCCCTCGGGCAGGGTCACGCGGGTGCCGGCGGCGGTGATGCGGTCGATCTCCGCGGGGGTGAAGGTGGAGAAGAAGTCAGACATGGAGGGTTCCTTTCGTGGGACACCGGTTCGGGTGGAGCTGGTGGCCCCTCTGCACCTCACTCTCCCCCGAATCCCGCTCAACCAAAGGGTTCTGACCCGTGATGCCCCGCACAGCGGGTGTGATGCCGACGACGTCCTGCGCGCGTCCGACGACGTGTTGAGGCGCGGATCACGCCTCGGTGACGCCCCAGTGCCCGCGGTGCACGACCTCGCCGACGGGACGTCGGCCGCGGCCGGCCGAGCCGCGCGACCCCCCGGGCGCCGGGTGACCGACGGCGATCGCGCCGAGCGGGACGTGGTCGGCAGGGATCCCGAACTCGGTCCGGAAGGCGTCGTGCCGCTCGCCCGGGACGCCGAAGAAGCAGGCGCCCAGCCCCTCGTCGACGCAGGTCTGCAGCACCAGCAACGACGCCATCCCGGTGTCGACGTACCAGTACGGCACCGGCCACCGACCGGGGTCGCGGTCGGTCCAGCCCTTGTCGGGCTCGGCGTAGCGGTCGAGGTACGCCGTCGCGCTGGCCAGCGGGACGATCACCACCGGGGCGGTCCGCATCCCCCGCAGCCAGGCGTTGTCGGCCTCCGGGTCGGGGCTGGTGGAGTGCCAGAAGCGCGTGACGTCGGCCGGGGTGTCCAGTCGCAGGAAGGCCCAGCCCTGGCTGAATCCCGCGCTCGGCGCGCGCACCGCGTGGGCGAGCATCCGGTCCACGGCCGCGGGGTCCACCGGGTCCTCGGTGAAGCTGCGCACCATCCGTCGGCGGCGGACGATCTCGGTGAACTCCATGCGCGCATGCTGGCACGTCGGGCGGGTCCCGCCCCGCTACCGTCGGAGGATGGGGAGCAAGGCGACCGACCGAGGCGGTCCGCACCTGCGGGCGCCGCGCGTGCAGGCCGCGCTCTCCGCGCTGTGGCTGGTCGGGGTCCTCGTCGCGCTCGGGCTGATGGCGCTCGGGCACGTGCGTCTCGGTGGGTGGCTCGCGTTCGGCTGCTTCGTGGCCGCGATGGCCCAGCGGGTCTGGGTCCGCACCTTCGGCGTGTCTCGTGGGTGAGACTGCTGGGCGGCGGGGTTCGTTGACCCGGCGACCCCCAGGCGGTGGACTCCTCAGGTGACCTCGCCTCCCGACCTCGACCGGATGTGGGCCGACCTGCTGCCGGTCGGGCGGACGGCCGCGAGCGGGGGCTACCTCCGGCAGCCGTTCACCACCGCCGAGCGCGAGTGCGCGGCCTGGTTCCGCGAGCAGGCCGCGGTGCGGGGGCTTGACCTCGAGCAGGACGGCAACGGCAACCTCATCGCCTGGTGGCGGCCCGACGGGTTGGTGGGTCCGGGCGTGCTCACCGGCTCCCACCTCGACTCCGTCCTCGACGGCGGGGCGTACGACGGCCCGCTGGGCGTGGTGACCGCCTTCGCCGCCCTCGACGACCTCCGTGCCCGCGGCGTGCGTTCCGTCCGACCGCTCGGCATCGCCGTCTTCGTGGAGGAGGAGGGGTCGCGCTTCGGCGTCGCGTGCCTCGGCTCGCGGCTGGCCACGGGCGCCACCCGCCCGGCCGACGCCGCTGCGCTGACCGACCGGGACGGCGTACGGCTGGACGACGCGATGGTGGCCGCCGGTGTCGAGCCCGACCTCGGCCCGGCCGGTTGGCTCGACGAGGTCGGGGTCTTCGTCGAGCTGCACGTCGAGCAGGGCCGCGACCTCGTGCACCGCGACGTCCCGGTCGGCATGGGCAGCGCGATCTGGCCGCACGGTCGCTGGCGGCTCGACTTCACCGGTCGCGCCGACCATGCCGGCACCACGCGGATGACCGACCGGCAGGACCCGATGCTCACCTACGCCGCCACGGCGCTCGCGGCGGCCGACCTCGCCCGCCGAGGTGACCACCGCGCGACCTTCGGGCGGGTGGCGGTGACGCCCAACAGCACCAACGCGATCCCGGCCCGGGTCAGCGCGTGGCTCGACGCGCGGGCGGTCGACGACTCGGCCCTGGCGAGGCTCGTCGACGAGCTCGCGCAGACCGCGGGGGAGCGGGCCCACGCCGACGGCACCACCGTCCAGGTCGTCGCGGAGTCCGTCACCGGCGAGCTCGCCTTCGACCCGGTGCTGACCGCGGACCTCGCGCGCGGGCGGGGCGACCGCGCGGCATGGCCGGTGGTGCCGACGATGGCCGGCCACGATGCCGGTGTGCTGGCCGCGGCCGGTGTGTCGACCGCGATGCTCTTCGTCCGCAACCCCACCGGCGTCTCCCACTCGCCCGCGGAGACCGCGTCGGCCGAGGACTGCCACGCCGGGGTCCGTGCGCTGGCCGAGGTGCTCGAGCGGCTGCTCACGGAGACGTCGTGACGGCGTACCTGCTCGAGCACGCGTGGCTCGGAGGCCCCGGGACAGCCCGGAACGTGCGCGTCGAGGTCGCCGACGGACGGTTCACGCGGGTCGAGCCCGGCGGCGTGGTCACCGGGGCCGAGCCCGTGCCGGGGCTAACACTGCCAGGGTTGGCGAACACGCACTCGCACGTCTTCCACCGTGCGCTGCGCGGTCGCACCGAGGCCGCGGACCAAGACGGGGGTGGCAGCTTCTGGACCTGGCGCCAGCAGATGTACGCCGTCGCCGCCCGCCTCGACCCCGACTCGCTCTTCGCGCTGGCCCGGGCGACGTACCTCGAGATGGTGCTCGCGGGCATCACCGCGGTCGGCGAGTTCCACTACCTGCACCACCGCCCCGACGGGTCGCCGTACCCCGCGCATGCGATGGAGCAGGCCGTCGCGGCGGCCGCCGGCGAGGCCGGGATCGCGCTGACGCTGCTCGACACCTGCTATCTCACCGCGGACCTCACGGGTGAAGGGGCGCCGACACGGCCGGTCGAAGGGGTGCAGCGCCGGTTCTCCGACGGCGACGTCGGGGGCTGGTGTCGACGGGTGGACGCGCTCGCCGGGATCCTGCCCGCGGACGTCGTGCTCGGCGCGGCGATCCACTCGGTGCGTGCGGTCTCCCGAGCCGATCTCCCGGTGGTCGCCGGCTGGGCGCGCGAGCACGGTGCGCCGCTGCACGTGCACCTCTCCGAGCAGCCTGCGGAGGACGACGCGTGCCGCGAGGCGTGGGGCTGCACGCCGACCGCGTTGCTCGCCGCCGCCGACGTCCTCGGGCCCGACCTCACGGTCGTGCACGCCACCCACGTCACCGACGGGGACGTCCGCCTGCTCGGCGACGCCGGGGTGCACCTCGCGCTGTGCCCGACGACCGAGCGCGACCTCGCCGACGGCATCGCGCCCGCCGGCCGGTTGGTGGACGCCGGCGCCACCCTCACCCTCGGCAGTGACAGCAACGCGGTCGTCGACCTGCTCGAGGAGGCCCGGGCTGCGGAGGCGCACGAGCGGCTCGCCACGGGGACCCGCGGCCGGTGGAGCAGCGACGCGCTGCTCCGCGCGGCCACCAGCGACGGGTGTCGCGCGCTCGGACGCCCCGGGGACGGGCGCATCGCGGTCGGTGCGCGCGCCGACCTGGTGACGCTCGACCTCGGCACCCCGAGGACCGCTGGCGCGCTGCCCGCCACGGCTGCCCTCGCCGCGACCGCGGCCGACGTCGTCCGCGTGGTGACCGCCGGGGAGGAGCGGGTGGCTCGCGGTACCGCCGCCCACCACGCCACCGAGGTGGGGGCGGAGCTGGCGGTGGCCGTGCGCCAGGCCTGGGGGGAGGAGTCGTGACGAGCCTGCTGGTGACCCGGATCGGGGAGCTGGTCACGAACGACCCCGAGACGGGGGAGGGGCCCCTCGGGGTCGTGACCGACGCCGCCGTGATCGTCGAGCACGGCCGCGTCGCCTGGGTCGGTACGGCGGGCTCCGCCCCGGCCGCGGACACGCACTATGACGCCGGGGGCCGCGCCGTGCTGCCGGGTTTCGTGGACTCCCACAGCCACCTGGTCTTCGCCGGTGACCGGGCGGCCGAGTTCGAGGCGCGGATGGCCGGCCGGCGCTACGAGGCCGGCGGGATCCGCACGACCGTCGCGGCGACCCGCGCGGCCACCGACGAGCAGCTGACGGCGGGGGTCGCCCGCCTGGTCGCGGAGATGCGCCGCCAGGGCACCACGACGGTCGAGGTGAAGAGCGGCTACGGGCTCACGGTCCGCGACGAGGCGCGCAGCCTCGCCGTCGCGCGGCAGTTCACCGACGAGACGACCTTCCTCGGGGCGCACGTCGTCCCCCCGGAGCACGCCGACGACCCGGACGCCTACGTCGCCCTCGTGACCGGTCCGATGCTCGAGGCCTGCGCGCCGTACGCCCGGTGGATCGACGTGTTCTGCGAGCAGGGCGCCTTCGACGCCGACCAGGCGCGCAGGGTGCTCGCCGCGGGCGCAGCGGCAGGGTTGCGCCCCCGCGTCCACGCCAACCAGCTCGGTCACGGGCCGGGGGTGCGGCTCGCCTGCGAGGTCGGGGCGGCCGCGGTCGACCACTGCACGTTCCTCGACGACCGCGACGTCGCCGCGCTGCGGGACACCGGCACCGTCGCCACCCTGCTCCCGGGCGTGGAGTTCTCCACCCGCTCGCCCTACCCCGACGCCCGGAGGCTGCTGGACGCCGGCGTCACCATCGCGCTCGCCAGCGACTGCAACCCGGGCTCCTCCTTCACCTCGTCGATGCCGTTCTGCGTCGCGCTGGCGGTGCGGGAGATGGGGATGACGCCCGCCGAGGCGGTGTGGGCCGCGACCGCCGGCGGCGCGCGGGCGCTGGACCGCGACGACGTCGGCCACCTCGGCGTGGGAGCACGGGCCGCCCTCGTGGTGCTCGACGCGCCGTCGTACCGGCACCTGGCCTACCGGCCTGGCGTTCCCCTCGTCGTCGACGTGGTCGGGGGCTGAGACCCACAGGTGGGCCGGGTGTCGAAGCGGCGGTGCCGGGGTATCTGCTGGGCGACGCCGACGACCCGCGCCGGCCCGACGACGAGGAGACGTCATGACGTCCACCCCCGATGGCACGCCCGACTCCGGCGGCTCGCTGTCCGACGACGACATCGAGACCAACCCGGCCGCCGGAGCAGTCCCGCAGGCCGCCTCCTCGCCGAGCGCGGCGGACGCGGACGGCACCGACGGCGACAGCACGGACGGTGACAGCACGGACGCCAGCGACGGTGACAGCACCGACGCCAACGACGGTGACAGCACCGACGCGAGCGACGGCGACGCCACGGACGCCTGAGCCCGGTGTCTGCGCTCGACCTGCTCACCGGTGACGCCCAGACCTTCTGCGAGAAGGTCTGGGCGTCACGCGTGCACGTCCACCGGGGGGAGCCGGGGCCGCTGGTCGGCCTGCTCTCGCTCGACGACGTGGACCACCTGCTCACCGAGACGGCGTTCCGCGCACCCGCGCTGCGCCTGGCCCGCGACGGCCAGGTGCTGCCGGAGTCGTCCTACACCCGCTCGGCGTCCCTGGCCGGCAAGCCGCTGACCGGCCTGGTCGACCCCCGCAAGATCTTCGACCACCTCGAGGCCGGTGCCAGCGTGGTCCTCCAGGGCCTGCACCGCTACTGGCCGCCGCTGGCAGACCTCGTGGCGGAGTTGGAGCTCGAGCTGGGCCACCCCTGCCAGGCCAACGCCTACCTGACCCCGCCCGGGAACCAGGGCTTCGCGGTCCACAGCGACAGCCACGACGTCATCGTCTTCCAGACCGAGGGCAGCAAGCGCTGGGAGGTCCACGAGGCCCCCGACGGCGACCCCTCGGGCGAGCGGGTCCGGCAGGAGGTGCTGTTCGAGCCCGGCGTCGCGATGTACCTGCCGACCGGGACCCCGCACGCCGCCCGTGCGCAGGACACCGTCTCGCTGCACGTGACTCTCGGCATCAACCAGCTCACCTGGCGCGGCCTGGTCCGCCGCGCGGTCTCCCCGCTCCTGGACGAGGTCGACGGCGACCACCTGCCGGCCGGCCACCTCGACGATCCGACCCGGCTGGTCGACGGCCTCGCCGACCGGCTCGCCCGGTTGGCCGAAGAGGTGCGGTCCCTCGACCCCGACGCCCTGGCCGCCACCGAGGCCGACCGGTTCCTCACCTCGCGGGGCCCACGCCTGCGCGGCGGGCTCGTCGACAGGTTGGCGGTCGACACCATCGACGACACCACGCTGCTGCACCGCCGCCCGGGCCACCCGTGCGTCCTGCGTCCCGACGACCCCGAGCCCGGTCGCGGACGCGTCCTGCTGGGCGACCGGTCCCTGACCATGCCCGGCTGGGTGCTCCCGGCGGTGGCGGAGGTCCGTGGCCGGGACCGGATCACCCCGGCCGACCTGGCGCCGTACCTCGACGCCCCGAGCCGTGTGGTGCTCTGCCGCCGACTGGTCCGCGAGGGGTTGCTGACGGTCGCCGTCCCGTGACCGCCGACGACGACCCGCGTCGCGACGCCGCGTTCCGCTGCACCCTGGCCAGCCTGGAGCGGGGCGAGGACCTGGTCGGGACCGCCTCCACCGGGCGCGCCTTCCTGCTCGTCGAGCACGAGGGCCCCTGGGGCGTCGACGCGTTCTGCGACGCCCGGATGCCCACCGGTGACGACACCTCGCGCGACGGGCTCGAGCAGGCCTGCGCCGACGCCCGCGTCCGCCCCCTCCTGGTACGCCGGCCCCGCGGGTCCGCTGCCCCGCGCAGCGAGGGCGTCCGGGTCTTCGCGGCCTGGGCCGACGCGCACCGACCGTGGATGGAGACCGCCGTGCTGCCCTCGTGGGCGGCGGTGGCCGCCCTCGACGTCCCCGCGCTCGGCCAGGGCCGCAGCCTCGGGCTCGAGCCGACCGACGAGCCGGTGGTGCTGGTGTGTACCCACGGCCGCCACGACGTCTGCTGCGCCGAGCAGGGCCGCCCGGTGGCCGCCGCCCTGGCGGCCAGCCACCCGAACCTGACCTGGGAGAGCTCGCACGTCGGGGGCGACCGCTACGCACCCACCGTCGTCGCGCTGCCGACCGGCGCCTACCACGGCCGGGTCTCCCCGGAGTCCGCGCCGGGGGTCGTCGACCGGCTCCGGGAGGGCCGCCTCACCCTGTCGAACCTGCGCGGCCGATCGGGCCTGCGCACCGGGGTGCAGGCCGCCGAGCACGCCCTGCGCACCCACCTCGAGGAGGACCGCGTCGACGCGCTGCGGGTGCTGCGCTGGGAGCCGGCTCCCCAGGGCCCCGGCGGGGTCGCTCACCTCGCCCACGCCAGCGGCTCCTGGGCGGTCACGGTGATCGCGGACCGCCGGGATCCCGCGCCGCTGACCTGCCGCGCGGGGCGTCCCTCGGCGGCGTGGCGGTGGGGCACGGCGCTGACGCCGCTCACCTGACGCGCGGCCCTGAGGTACCTCAGAGGCGGCCGTAGCCGGGGGTGCGTGACGGGCGCCACGTCCGTGTACGCCACTCGTCCGATGTCGGGGGCCACCTCAGCCGACCAGGCTGGGCAGAGCCCAGCCTGTCCCCCCGGCACCAGGAGCCGCACCGTGTACCCCTCGCCCGACCTCGACCTCACCATCGCCACGGCCACCCAGCGCGAGCGCATCGCCCGCCACTGGCGCCGCCGGTCCGTCCCGTCCGACTCCGCCGCGCCGTCCGTGTCGACGACCCCGGTCGCCCGCCGTACCCCCGGCCGTACCGTGCTCCGCCCGGGGACCAGCCCGGCGTGAGCCCCTCCGGGGGCGAGGCCTGACAGGATCGCTCTCGTGCCCGCCCCGTCCCGCCCCCTCGTCGGTCGCGCCGCCGAGCTCGACGAGCTCGGGCGCCTGGTCGGGCTGGGCGCGCGGACCGGCTCTCCTGGCTCTGCCGCCCCCACCGGCGGCTCGACCGTGCTGCTGGCCGGTGACGCCGGGGTCGGGAAGACCCGCCTGCTCGACGAGCTCGCCCACCGCGCGACCGCCGCCGGGTGGACCGTCGTCGAGGGGCACTGCGTCGACTTCGGCGACAGCGCGCTGCCCTACCTCGCCTTCTCGGAGGTCGTCGGCCGGTTGGCGGTGGCCCGCCCCGCCGACGTCGAGCGGCTCGCGGCCGCCCACCCCTCCCTCGACCGTCTGCTCCCCGGCCGCCGGGTCGCGCCGACGAGCAGCGACGACCCGGACGCCGTCGACCGCGGCGAGCTGGTCAACGCGGTGCACGCCCTGCTTGAGGACCTCGCCACCACCGGTCCGCTTCTCGTCGTCATCGAGGACGCGCACTGGGCTGATCCCTCCACCCGCGACCTCGTCGGCTTCCTCTTCACCCGGGGGTTCACCGGGCCCGTCTCGCTGCTGGTCTCCTACCGCAGCGACGACCTCCACCGGCGCCACCCGCTGCGCCGCCAGGCCAGTGCCTGGGCGCGCACCCCCGGGGTGCACCGGGTGACGCTGGATCCCATGCCCGACGGGGAGATCCGCTCGCTGGTGCGCACCCTCCACCCCGAGCCGCTGCCTGCCGCCGCGGTGGAGACCATCGTCCGCCGCGCGGAGGGCAACGCCTTCTTCGTCGAGGAGCTGGTCGGCGCCACCCGCGCGGCCGGTCCCGCGGTGGACGCGCACTCCCTGCCCGACGACCTGGCCGATCTGCTGCTGGTGCGGCTGGAGAGCCTCGAGGACGCCGCCCAGCAGGTCGTGCGGGTGGCGGCGGTGGCCGGCCGCCAGGTCTCCCACGCGCTGCTCGCGGAGACCGCCGGCCTGCCGGCCGCCGAACTGGAGGCGGCCCTGCGGGAGGCGGTCGAGCGTCACGTCCTGGTCTCGATGGGCGAGGGCTACGCCTTCCGCCACGCCCTCCTCGGGGAGGCGGTGTACGACGACCTGCTGCCGGGGGAGCGGGTACGTCTGCACGCGGCGTACGCCCGCACGCTGGAGGGGGTCGACACCCGGGGGACGGCCGCCGAGCTCGCGCGGCACGCCCGGGCCGCGCAGGACCCGGTGACCGCGGCGCTGGCCAGCG
>JAUYLL010000015.1 GCA_030698375.1 Nocardioides sp.
ATCAGCGGCGTACCGAGATCAGCGTCGAGGCGTCCGGAGCCACCATCACCTCGACGGTGGTGAAGCGCTCGTCGGTCAGCCACTGCTCGCGCAGGGTGTCCACCCGGCCGCCGGTGATCGGCGGCCACTGCTCGCACGGCACGAAGTCGTCGAGGACCACGATGCCGCCCGGCTCGACCAGGTCGACCACCGAGTCGACCCCCACCTCCGAGGGCGTCCCGGCGTCGAGGAACAGCAGGGAGTAGGGACCCTTGTCGCGCAGCGTCGACCAGTCGGCGGCGAGGACCTCGACCTGCGGGTCGTCCTCGAAGATGGTGGCGGCGGCCTTGGCCAGCCTCGCGTCGAGCTCGGCGGTGAGGATCCTGGCCCCGTTGCGCACCCCGGATCGCAGCCAGGCGGTGCCCACCCCGCAGCCGGTGCCAAACTCCGCGAGGGTCCCGCCCCGGGTGGCCGCCAGGGTCGCGAGGAGCCGGCCCGTCTCGTTGCGGCAGAACGACACGTAGCCCGCCTTGCGAGAGACGTCGAAGGCGCGCGAGACGATCGGGGGCAGGTCGGGCGGGGCGCTCATGCCCCGAGCATGTGGGCCGGGGGGCGGTCAGCGACACCACGTCTCGCATGATGAACAGATTCCGGAATCCTGCTGCGAGGGTGCGGGGGAGGGGCGTAGCGTTGCCCCATCATGCGGAGCGTCTACGTACTTATCGACTGCCGCGGCGAGGCCTCTTAACGGAAGGCCACCTCGCCGCGGTGTTCGGCGTTGACGGTCTTCCGGTCCCGGCTCAGCCGGCACATCTGAAACCAAGCCTCCGCGGCGGGTACGCCAGCAGCACAGCGCGATCCGCAACTCTCCTAGTCCGATGGACCGGTCTCCATCCACGTGATCCGTGGGTGTCATCTCCCATCTCCCCGCCGCGGGGCAGCCGTCGTACTCGGCATCGGTCGGCATCCGACCGCCGGACGACAGGCCGCAGCGCATCCGGCGACCTCCAGCAGGCGCCATCCCAGCACCCGAGCGGACCACGACCATGACCACAGGAGACAAGACGATGTACGACATGTACCCCGAGTGGGGCCCGGCCAGCCACCGCCCCGAGAACCCGCGCAGCCACGAGGCCGTCCAGGCAGCGATTGACCTGCGAGACAACGGCGGCGAACGCCCCGACGACAACTAACCTGCACCGCATGACTGATTCCAGCACTGCCACCCCCACCACGGGCGGCACTCCCACCAGCGGCGCCCACACCGGCTCCATCCGGCTCGCCGTCATCCCCGGCGACGGGATCGGCAGCGAGGTGACCACCGAGGCCCTCAAGGTCCTCGAGGTCGCCGCCCCCACCGAGGTGAAGTTCGAGCAGACCCGCTACGACCTCGGCGCCGAGCGCTACCTCGCGACCGGCGAGGTGCTCCCGGACAGTGTGCTGGAGGAGATTCGCGGCCACGATGCGATCCTGCTCGGTGCGGTGGGCGGCAAGCCGAACGACCCGAACCTGCCGCCCGGCATCCTCGAGCGAGGTCTGCTGCTGCGGCTCCGCTTCGAGCTCGACCACTACGTGAACCTGCGCCCGTCCCGGATCTTCCCGGGGGTGACGTCCCCGCTGGCCGACCCCGGCGAGGTCGACTTCGTCGTGGTGCGTGAGGGCACGGAGGGGCCGTACACCGGCAACGGCGGCGCGCTGCGGGTCGGCACCCCGGCCGAGGTCGCGACCGAGGTCAGCGTCAACACCGCCTTCGGTGTGGAGCGGGTCGTCCGCGACGCGTTCGCCCGGGCCCAGCGTCGCCCGCGCCGCAAGCTCACGTTGGTCCACAAGACCAACGTGCTGGTCAACGCCGGCGCCGTGTGGTGGCGACTCGTGCAGGAGGTCGCGGCGGAGTACCCCGACGTGACCGTCGACTACATGCACATCGACGCGGCGATGATCTTCATGACCACCGACCCGGCCCGTTTTGAGGTGATCGTCACCGACAACCTGTTCGGCGACATCATCACCGACCTCGCCGCCGCCATCACCGGCGGCATCGGGCTGGCCGCGTCGGGCAACATCAACCCCGACCGCACCGCCCCCTCGATGTTCGAGCCGGTGCACGGCTCCGCCCCGGACATCGCCGGCCAGGAGAAGGCCGACCCGACCGCGGCGATCCTCTCCACCTCGCTGCTGCTCGACCACCTCGGGCACCCCGCCGCGGCGGCCACGATCGAGCAGGCCGTGCTGGCCGATCTCGCCGATCGGCGCCCCGGTGCCACCCGGCGTACCAGCGAGGTCGGCGACGCGATCGCCGCCCGAGTAGGCGCCTGACCGCTGTCGGTTTCCCCGGCGCACCGGGGAAACCGTCGCTCCTCGGGTGACTCAGTGCCCGAGGAGCGCCAGTTTCCCCCGAGGAGCAACCGCCGGCTGGGGTCCCCCGGTCCGACCCGATTGGATACGGTGACCACCATGCAGATCAGCACCACCGCCTCGACGTCCGCCGTCGACGACACGCGGCTCTCGGAGATCCTCGCCAACCCCGGTTTCGGGACCCACTTCACCGATCACATGTTCACCGTGGAGTGGACGCCCGACCTGGGGTGGCACGACGCCCGGGTGACGCCCTACGGCCCGCTCACCCTGGACCCGGCGACCGCCGTCCTGCACTACGCGCAGGAGACCTTCGAGGGGATGAAGGCCTACCGGCACGGGGACGGCTCGATCTGGATGTTCCGCCCCGAGGAGAACGCCGCGCGGATGGTGCGCTCCTCCCACCGGCTGGCGCTGCCGGTGCTCGAGGTCCCCGACTTCCTCGCGGCCGTCGAGTCGCTGATCCGGATCGACCAGCGCTGGGTGCCCGACCCGGAGGGGGAGAAGAGCCTCTACCTGCGGCCCTTCATGTTCGCCTCGGAGAAGTTCCTGGGCGTCCGGCCCTCCCAGCACGTCACCTTCATGGTCATCGCCAGCCCGGCCGGCGCCTACTTCAAGGGCGGCGTCAAGCCGATCACCCTGTGGCTGACCGAGGAGTACACCCGCGCGGGCCGAGGCGGCATGGGTGCGGCCAAGACCGGCGGCAACTACGCCAGCTCGCTGGTCGCCCAGCAGGAGGCCATCGGCCAGGGGTGCGACCAGGTGGTCTTCCTCGACGCCCAGGAGGGCAGGTACGTCGAGGAGCTCGGCGGCATGAACATGTACTTCGTGTACGCCGACGGCAGCATCGTCACGCCTGAGACCGGCACCATCCTCGAGGGCATCACCCGCTCGGCGATCATCGAGCTGGCCGGCAAGCTCGGTCACGACGTCACCGAGCGGCGGTTCTCCATCGACGAGTGGCGTGACGGCGTCGCCTCCGGCGAGATCGTCGAGGTCTTCGCCTGCGGCACCGCGGCGGTGGTCACTCCTGTCGGCAGTCTCAAGTGGGACGGCGGGGCGACCCCCGAGGTGACCGAGGCCGGCGAGACCACGATGCGGATCCGCCAGGCCCTCGTCGACGTCCAGTACGGCCGCGCCGAGGACCCGTTCGGCTGGATGCACCGCGTGGTCTGAGGACCCTCGGAACACGACGGTCCGGCTGGGTACGCCGCGGGCGCGAGCGTGGGCGCGGGTGCTCGGGATCGGCCTCCCGATCGCGTAGGTTCGACGGGTGAGCACGCTTCGTCGTTTCCCTGTCATCTCCGCCGCCGCGCTCCTGGTCCTCTCCGTGGGCCTCGCCGCGTGCGGTGAGGAGACCGCCCCGACAGCCTCGGACCCGGAGCGGACCACCACCGCACCCGTGGAGCCCGACGGCGACCCGACCGAGACGAACGACCCGGTCGACGAGTCCGACCTCCCCGGCGAGCGGATGGACCTCTTCTGGCCCGACGGAGCCGAGCTCGCCGTGGTCGGGGTCGCTGCCGACGACGTGCTCAACGTCCGGCGACTGCCCGACCCCGGGGCCGACGCAGTCGGTGAGCTGGCGCCGCTGGCCGAGGGCGTCGTCTCGACCGGGCACAGCCGGCTGGTCGACTCCGGATTCTGGGTGGAGGTCGAGCATGACGACGTCTCGGG
This sequence comes from Nocardioides sp., assembly GCA_030698375.1. GTDB lineage: Bacteria > Actinomycetota > Actinomycetes > Propionibacteriales > Nocardioidaceae > Nocardioides_A. The sequence goes on from JAUYLL010000015.1 coordinate 4,012, forward strand.
CTGGGCGAACACCGCCTATCTCGCCTACCTCGGCGACGCGCAGGACCGGACCGACGAGGCATCCCGCGTCGGTCCCCAGGCGAGCCTGGAGGCACTCGGCGCGGCCGTGGCCGACGAGCTGGGCGGTGAAGACGGCACCATCGTCGCGGAGAGCGACATGACGATCGTGATCGACCTGGTCAGCTCGGGAGAGGGCGACGACTCCGTGCGCGGCAGCCGGCTGCGGATCACCGCCTCGAGCCAGGGATCGGCGTACGCGCTGGACACGGTGGAGGTGCTCCCGCTCTGCATCCGCGGAGTCTCGGACGGAGTCTGTCTGTGACGACCGCATGACTCACCCGGTGATGTTCAGCGACGACGACCCCGGATTGGCCGAGCTGCGCAGGCTCTGCCTGGGCTACCCCGGCGCCGAGGAGCACGTGTCCCACGGCCGGCCCACCTTCCGGGCCGGCAAGATCTTCGCCGTCTTCGGCGGCGGGGAGAAGATCCGACCGGGCGAGCATCGCGCCGTCCCGAGCGCGCTGATCTTCAAGGCCGACCAGGCCGAGGTGCAGGCCCTCGACGAGGATCCGAGGTTCTTCGTCCCGGCCTACTACGGGCCCTACGGCTGGCGGGCGCTGGACCTCGCCGCGCCCGGGACCGACTGGGACGAGGTCGGCGAGCTGGTCGACGCGTCGTACCGGCTGACGGCGAAGCCGACGCTGGTCCGCGAGCTCGACGCCCGCACCTGACGGCGGCGACGCGCAGCCGACGGACACCGCGAGCGTCAGCCGCCCCCGTGGTCGCCGCCCATCGACCCCGGCAGGTCCTCGCGGGCGGGCTGGGGTCGGGCGCCCGGAGTCGGCTCGGGGTCAGGTACGCGCCCTGGACAGTCCCGGTTGGGGCAGAAGTCCACCGCCAGGACCTCGCCGCTGCCGCCGCGGGTCGTCCCCTCGGTGTCGCCCGGGGCGAATCCCGTGACGGCCGACTGGAGCTCGGTGCCGCACAGGTCGCAGGTCGTGGGCCACTCGTGCTCGTCAACGCTCGGCGTCTCCTCGCTCATCTCCCCACGGTACCCGGGCGACGCAGCCGCGC
>JAUYLL010000038.1 GCA_030698375.1 Nocardioides sp.
GCGCCTCCGCCGGCGCGGCCGGTGCGCTGGCTAGCGTGCGGGTCATGTCCGGTGTCGCCCGTCCTCGCGGTCCGCTGCCCGCACGCGTGTACTGGGTACGGCGCCTGCTGGTGGCGGGTGTCGTGCTCGGGTTGGTCTTCGGGATCCGCGGGTTGCTGGACTCGTCGCCCGACGACACCGGCGTCACCACCGCCCGGCAGGTCGGTTCGTCGGCGCAGGTCGCGGAGTCCGGGCCGACCGCCTCCGCCGGCCCGGACACCGACGCACGGGGCGAGCGGCGCCGCAAGGCCGAGAAGCCGAAGAAGACCCCGCTGCCGGCGCCGACCGGTGTCTGCCTCGACACCGATGTCACCGTCACACCGCGCGTCGAGGGCGCGGCAGCCGGTGGCGGCGTGGCCATCGCGCTCGACCTCACCAGCTCGCTGTCGGTGGCCTGCACGTGGCGGGTCTCACCGCGCTCGGTCGTGGTCAGGCTCTCCTCGGGCAACGACCGGATCTGGACCAGCCAGGACTGCGCCCGCGCCATGCCGACCGAGGACGTCGTCGTCCGCCGTGACACCCCGGCGACGGTGACGATGACGTGGAACGGCAGACGCTCCGACGCGGAGTGCAGCCGCAACACCGCCTGGGCCCTCCCCGGCTACTACCACGTCGCCGCCGCGGCGTACGGCGGGTCGCCCACCGAGGTCCAGTTCCAGCTCCGCACCCCTCAGGCCCCCGTCATCACCAAGACGGCCAAGCCGAAGCCGAAGGCCAAGGAGAGCGCGAAGCCCGAGTCCCGCCCGCGCCGGCAGCCCTCCGGCGCCGTCGAGCCCGGCGACGACCAGCTTCAGGACTGACGTCGAAAATCACTACACGTGTAGTGACCTTCGCAGTTGGGACACGTTCCTAGGGGTCAGAACTCGAAGAATGTCTACACGCAGCTGCGGAGCTGGCCGGCCGGGGCGATCGCTGACGAAGGCGTCAGACGTAGCGCTCGAGGATGCTGGACTCGGCGAGGCGTGAGAGGCCCTCGCGGACGGAGCGGGCGCGGAGCTCGCCGACGCCCTCGACGGCCTGCAGGTCGTCGACACCGGCGGAGAGCAGCTTCTGCAGGCTGCCGAAGTGCTCGACGAGACGCTCGACGACGGTCGGTGGGAGCCGGGGCACCTTGGCCAGCAGGCGGTACCCCCGCGGGGAGACCGCGCCGTCAAGGTGCTCGGCGGTGCCGAGCCCGACCGCCTTGGCAACGGCGGCGACGTCGACCAGCTCGGTGGGCAAGAGTCCCTCGAGCTCCTCGAGCACCGACTCCGCGCTCTTCCCGCGTCGCCCGTTGGGCAGGTAGTCACGGATGACGAGCTCCCGCTCGACGTCGACGCCGGTGATGAGCTCCTCGAGTTGCAGCGCCAGCAGACGGCCGTCGGAGCCGAGCTCGACGACGTAGTCCTCGATCTCGCGCGCGATCCGGGTGACCATCTCCAGTCGCTGGGCGACCACGGCGACGTCGCGCACGGTGACGAGGTCCTCGATCTCCAACGCGGACAGGGTCGACGAGACCTCGTCGAGCCGCATCTTGTAGCGCTCGAGGGTGGCCAGGGCCTGGTTGGCGCGCGAGAGGATCGCGCCGGAGTCCTCGAGGACGTAGCGGGTCTCGTCGACGTACACCGCGATGATCTGCATCGACTGCGACACCGAGATGACGGGGAAGCCAGTCTGTCGGGCGACCCGGTCGGCGGTGCGGTGCCGGGTGCCGGTCTCCTCGGAGTAGATCGACGGGTCCGGCATCAGGTGTACGGCGGCCCGCAGGATGCGTGAGGCGTCCTTGTCCAGGATGAGCGCCCCGTCCATCTTGGCCAGCTCGCGCAGTCCGGTCGCGGTGAAGGGCACGTCGAGGGTGAAGCCGCCGGTGGAGATGGAGTCGACGACCTTGTCGGTGCCGAGGACGAGCAGCGCGCCCGTGCGGCCACGGAGGATCCGCTCGAGGCCGTCGCGCAGGGTGGTGCCCGGGGCGATCGAGGCGAGGGTGCTTCGCAGGCGGGACTGATCGTCCTGGCGGTCGTGCACGGCCACTGCTGTGTGCTCCCTGATCTCGAGGTCCGCCTCAGTGTAGGGCGTGGAACCGCTCGTGCGGCACCTCGACGGCTCGCGGCCCGCCTAGGCGCGGCGGGCGATCTCGAAGGCGTGGTTGAGGTGGGGCACCTCGACCAGGCGGACCCCGGCGGGCACCTTCACCTCGCCGGGGTCGACCAGCGGCGGCGCGAGGATCCGGGTGAACCCGAGTCGGGCGGCCTCGGCGACCCGCGGCGCGAGCCCGCGCACCGGGCGGATGTCACCCGAGAGCGCCACCTCGCCCAGGGCGATCACGTGGGCGGGCAGCGGGCGGTCGTGGACCGCGGAGTGCACCGCGAGCGTGACCGCGAGGTCGCAGGCGGGGTCGGTGATCCGCAGCCCGGCCACGGTGGAGACGTAGACGTCGCGGTCGGCCAGCCGCACCCCGCCGTACTTCTCGGTGACGGCCAGCAGCATCGCCAGGCGTGCGCTGTCGAGGCCGCTGACGGCGCGCCGCGCCTGCGGGGTGGTGCTCTGGGCGACCAGCGCCTGGAGCTCGGCGATCAGTGGGCGCCGCCCCTCCATCGAGACGGTCGTGCAGGTGCCCGCGACGGGCACGTCCCGCTGGGCACGGAACAGCTGGGAGGGGTCGACGACCGGGCTCAGGCCGGAGTCGCGCTGCTCGAAGCAGGCGACCTCGTCGGCGGGGCCGAAGCGGTTCTTCGTCGCGCGTAGCAGACGCAGCGGGGTGTGCCGGTCACCCTCGAAGGTGAGGACGGTGTCGACGAGGTGCTCGAGCGCACGCGGACCGGCCACGCTGTTCTCCTTCGTCGACTGCCCGATGAGCAGCAGGGGGACGCCGGCGCGCTTCGCCCAGGCCGTGAGCACCTGGGTCACCCCGGTGACTTGGCTGATCCCGCCGGAGCGGCCGTCGATGGCGCCTGAGGCGAGGGTCTGCACGGAGTCGACGACCACCAGCGCGGGGTCGCTGGCCTCGATGTGGCCGAGGACGACCTCGAGGTCGGTCTCGTCGGCGACCAGCAGGCGGGGACTGCTGGCGCCGATGCGTTGGGCACGCACCCCGATCTGTTCGCCGGACTCCTCGCCGGAGACGTAGAGGACGGTGCGTGGCGCGAGGGTGCCCATCGCCACCGAGGTGGCGGCGCCGGCGCTGAAGGCCTGGGCCACCTCGAGGAGCAGCGTCGACTTGCCGACCCCCGGCTCGCCGGCGAGCAGGAGCACCTGGCCGGGGACCAGCCCGCCGCCCAGCACCCGGTCGAACTCCGGCAGGCCGGTGGGGATGCGCTTGACGCGCTCCGCGGAGACCTCCCCGACCGCGCGCGCGGGGCGCGCCGGCGCCACCGGTGCGGGAGCCCGGCCGGCCGTCGTGCCGAGCCCGCCGCCCGAGCCGCCCCCGGTGGTCTGCTCGACCATCGTGGAGAACTCGCGGCACCCGCCGCAGCGGCCCACCCACTTCGACGTCTCCCAGCCACAGGCCGAGCACCGGTAGGTCGTCCGGATCCGCCCGGCGCGTGCTGCTCCACTCATGCCAGGCACGGTAGGCGACGCCACCGACGGTCGCGGTTGACGCACCGGAGGGCAGCGGGCGATCATCGGGGCCACCTGGTTGGAACGATCAAGAATGACGCGGGAGACCGGGTGGAGGAGAGGGACGCAGAGATGGCACGCCGTGTGCCCGCCGCAGGTGGACACGCCGGGGACCCGTCGGTCGCCCCGACGTTGGCGACCGTCGCGGCCCGGGCCGGGGTCTCCCGGCAGACGGTCTCGAACGCGATCAACAACCCCGCGCTCCTGGCCGAGGAGACCCTCGGGAAGGTCGAGCGCGCCATCGCCGACCTGGGCTACTCGCCGAACCTCGCCGCACGCTCCCTGCGGACCCGGGCGACCCGGCTGATCGGCCTGCCGTTCGAGCCGGCCCAGGAGGGCACGGCCAACGCGCTGATGGACCGGTTCGTGCACACCCTCGTGGAGAGCACCCGCGAGATCGGCTACCACGTGCTCCTCTTCGCCGCCGACGCCGAGGACGCCGAGCAGGGTTATGAACGGATGCTGCGCTCCACCGCCGTCGATGCGTTCGTCGTCACCGAGACCTACCGCGGCAGCCCGCAGGTGGAGTACCTCCAGCGTCGCGGCGCGCTCTTCGTCGCCTTCGGCCGCCCCTGGGACGCCCCGGACGCCACCCACCCCTGGGTCGACGTCGACGGCGCGGCCGGCGCGGCCCTGGCCACCGCACACCTGGCCGACCGCGGCCACGAGGTGATCGCCTGGCTCGGGTGGACGACCGACCAGCCCATCGGCGAGGACCGGCGCTCGGGCTGGATGCGGACGATGCGCGAGCGGGGGCTCGACACCACCCGGCTCAGTGCGCGCGGCGACGGCACCCTCGAGTACGGCCGCCGCGCCACGCACGCCCTCCTGGACGCCCGCAAGCCCACCGGGCTGGTCTGCGCCAGCGACACCGTCGCGATGGGCGCCCTGCGGGCCCTGCACGAGCGCGGGCTCGCCCCCGGCCGCGACATCGCCGTCGTCGGCTTCGACGACTCCCTCGCGGCCCAGGTCGCCAGCCCGGGCCTCTCCTCGGTCCGTCAGCCCCTTGAGGACATCGCGCTCGGCGTCGTCGAGCGCCTCGAGCGGCTGCTCACCCACCGCCCCGTCGACGAGCCCGGCCTGCTCCTGCAGCCCACCCTCGTTGTCCGCGACACCAGCTGAGCACTGCTCAGAAGTGCCGCCACCACAGGTTCACGGCGTAGTCGACCTCGAGCCCGTCGTGCACGGCGAGGGCAGCCTCGGCGGTGGCGGCGTCGAACTCGATGCGCACCACCGCCTCGAGGTCGGCGCGGGAGGTGAACGACCAGCGCATGTCGACCGGCTCCCTGGTCCAGCCGTGCCGGGACCAGAACCGTTCGGTGGCCACCGGGTCGACGCGGTCGGCGTACCCCCGGCGGAACCAGCCCCCGAAGGTGCTGCGCGTGGGGTCGTTGTCGACGACGAACGCGGTGCCGCCGCGCCGCACGACCCGGTCGAGCTCACGCAGCCCGGGCTCGCAGCCGGGGCCGAAGAAGTAGGCCCACCGGGCCTGGACGACGTCCACCGAGGCCGGGGGCAGAGGGAGGTCCGTGGCGCTGCCCTGCAGCACCCGCACCCCCGCCACCTCCTTCGTACGCCGACGCGCGATCGCCGCGAGCCCGGGGTGCGGCTCGACCCCCACCACCGACCCGGCGGCGGGTCCGCCCTCCAGGCCGGCCCAACGGCCCAGGTGGAAGCCGGTGCCGCACCCGACGTCGAGGAACGCGCGTCCGGTCCACTCGGCGATCCGGGTCATAGCGGACTCGATCGCCCGATCCGGGTCGACGGCCCGGTTCTCGACCTCGTAGGTCGCGGTGTGGTGCCAGATGTTCGGTGAGGGCACCGCGCCGGCCGAGAGGCCGCGCACGGTCGTCGCCGGCGCCGGACGGGGTACGCCGCCGGGGCGGGGAACGCTCAGATCCGGACCAGGCCGTGGGGGGTCTGGAACTGCGCGGCGAGGAGCCCGGGGGTGCCGTGCGGGGCAACCCACTCGACCTTGACGTCCTCGAGCGGCTTGTCGACGTCGTGGCCCAGCCAGTCGCTGACGCGTCCGGGGTCGCCGGCGATCTCCAGGGTGTCCAGGGAGATGTCGCCCGAGGCGTTGGCCGCGGGGCGGTCCTCCACCGGCGAGGTCCACTTCACGAAGAACGGCAGCTGCGGGTCGGCCTGCAGGCCCTTGACGCCGATCTGCTCCCAGAGCAGCTCGGTGCCGTCGGGGCGGTGCCGGTTGCCGGGGACGGCCTTGCGGCCCAGGCGCTCCTCGTACTTGGCGAGGTCGCGCACCCGCACCACCCAGCCCAGCCACCCGCCGCCGAGCTCGGAGCGCGCGCGCACCGCCTGGCCGAAGGGAGCCTTGTCGGAGGCCGGGTGGTCGAGCACCTCGACGACCTCGACGTAGACGTGGTCGCTCAGGGCGAGGGTCATGTTGCGCGTGCCGAAACGCGGGTGGATCCCCCCGTCGGTGAACTTCTCCCCGAGGAGTTCACCGAGGCGCTGCGCGGTGCTGGCGAGGCCGTCGGGGCCGGCGGCGTACGAGACGTGGTCCAGGCGCATTCCTGCATTGTGACCCTTGCCTCGTCGACGCCGGACGCCGGGGGGTATCACCCCCGGAGCTCTCGACGGCTCGACCGTCCAGGCCCGGCTCAGCCCGAGTGCCGGGAGGCGGGGTGGATCGCCAGCTGCGCGCGGGCTGCCAGGTGCCGCGAGCAGTGGTCGGCGAGCTCGTCGTACCCCGGGCGCCCCATCAGCGCGACCAGCTCGGCCTCGTGGGTGACGTAGACCGGCTCGGGAGCGACGTGCGCCTCGGTGTTGCCCGAGCAGTACCAGTCGAGGTCGTGGCCGCCCGGGCCCCAGCCGCGCCGGTCGTACTCGGTGATCGTCACCTCGGTGTACTCGGTGCCGTCGGCGAGCTCCACCTCGCGGAACAGCCGCCGCATCGGCAGCTGCCAGCACACGTCGGGCTTCGTCTCGACGAAGTGGATGCCCTCGCGCTCGGCCTGGTGGTGGAAGGCGCAGCCCTCGCCGCCGGCGAACCCGGGGCGGTTGAAGAACACGCAGGCGCCCTCGTGGACGAGCGTCTTCCGCTCGTTGTCCTCGATCTCGATCCACTGCCGCTGCTTGCGCTTCACACCCCGTCGGTCGTCGGGACGCCCGACGTCGTGCAGCTGCCAGTGCTCGGGCTCGAGCCGGTCGACCCAGCCGGCGACGCGGTCCTCGTCCTCGTCGTCGGCGAAGTGCGCGCCGAGGGTGCAGCAGCCGTAGTCGGGGCGGTCGGCGTGGATGCCGGCGCACCCGCCGCCGAAGATGCAGGTCCAGCTCGAGGTGAGCCAGGTGAGGTCGCAGCGGAAGACCTGGCCGCCGTGGCCGGGGTCGGCGGGGTCGGCGAACTCGACCCACGCGCGGGGGAACACCAGGTCGACCTCAGGCACGCGCACACCCTACGGCCGGTGCCCAGGCGCCACCGGACCGGTAGTTTGGGTGCATGAGGCTCGGCGTGCTCGACATCGGTTCGAACACCGGTCACCTGCTCGTCGTCGACGCGCACGGGGGCGCGGCGCCGCTGCCGGCGTACTCCTACAAGCAGCGGCTGCGCCTGGGCGAGCACCTCGACGACGACGGCGCCGTCTCCGACGAGGGCCGGGACGCGCTCGTCGGGTTCGTGGCCGACGCCCTCGAGGTGGCCGAGACCAAGGGCTGCGAGGAGATGCTCGCCTTCGCCACCTCGGCGGTCCGCGACGCCACCAACTGCGACGAGGTGCTGGGCGCGGTCCGGGACCGCACCGACGTGACGGTCGAGGTGCTGGACGGCGAGGACGAGGCCGGACTGACCTTCCTCGCTGTGCGTCGCTGGTTCGGCTGGTCCTCGGGCAGGCTGGCCGTCTTCGACATCGGCGGTGGGTCGCTGGAGGTCGCTGCCGGGGCGGACGAGTCCCCCGACGTGGCCTGGTCGTTGCCCCTGGGCGTGGGGCGCATCACCCGGCGCTGGTTCAGCGAGGACCAGCCGCGCACCGAGTCCGACCTGCGCGAGGTACGCCGCAAGCTGCGCGCCGAGATCGCCCGCGATGCCGGCTCCGTGCTGCGTGGCGGCACCCCCGACCACGCGGTCGCCACCTCGAAGACCTTCCGCACCCTGGCCCGCATCTGCGGCGCCGCACCGTCCGCGGAGGGCCCGCTCGTGCGCCGCACGCTCGCAGCCTCCGACCTGGCCAACTGGCTGCCCAAGATCGCCGCCATGCGGTGGGAGGAGATCGCCGAGCTGCCCGGGGTCTCCGCATCGCGTTCCCACCAGGTGCTGGCTGGTGCGCTGGTGGCCGAGGCGGTGCTCGACATCTTCGGCCTCGACGGGCTCGAGGTCTGCCCGTGGGCGCTGCGTGAAGGGGTCATCCTCGAGCGGCTGGACCAGATGAGCGTGCGGCAGCGGTGACAGTCGGACCCGTCTTCGGGCTCTCCTCGGCCTCGGTCTACCCCGAGTCGACCGCGGAGACCTTCGCCTACGCCTCGCGCCTGGGCTACGACGCCGTCGAGGTGATGGTCGGCATCGACCCGACCAGCCAGGAGATCGACGGGGTGCGGCACCTCTCGGAGTACCACGAGGTGCCGATCTGCGCGGTCCACGCGCCCTGTCTGCTGGTCACCCAACGCGTCTGGGGCACCGACCCGTGGGGGAAGCTCGAGCGCAGCGCCGAGATGGCCCACGAGGTCGGCGCGGACGTCGTCGTCGTGCACCCGCCGTTCCGGTGGCAGCGCGAGTACGCCGCCGGGTTCGTCGAGGGCATCGCCGCCCTCGAGGAGCGCACGGGCATCGCCTTCGCCGTGGAGAACATGTACCCCTGGCGCGCCTCGGCCCGTCGCGAGCTGCAGGTCTACCAGCCCGGCTGGGACCCCTCCGAGCAGTCGTACGCGAACACCACCATCGACCTCTCGCACTCTGCGACGTCGCGGAGCGACTGCGTGGAGATGGCCGAGCGGCTCGCGGAGCGGCTGCGCCACATCCACCTGACCGACGGCAGCGGCTCGGCGAAGGACGAGCACCTCGTCCCGGGCCGTGGCGAGCAGCGCGCCGCCGATCTGCTCGAGCACCTCGCCGCGACCGGGTTCAGCGGCCACGTCGTGGTCGAGATCAACACCCGCAAGGCGACGAAGGAGCAGCGCGAGGCCGACCTGCTGGAGTCGCTGGCCTTCGCCCGGCTGCACTTCGCGACCGAGCGGCAGCGCGGGTAGGTCGGGGAGCGACGCACGGCGGTCTCCGCCTGCGCCGCCGTACGTCGGGACGGGGCCCACGTAGCCTGGCCCCATGTCCGTCCTCCGTGCGCCGATCCTCGCGCTCGCCCGCAGCGAGCGGCTGCGCGACTCCCTGCTCGCCAGCCCGGTGACCCGCGAGGTGGTGGAGCGCTACGTCCCCGGGGTGTCCACCGAGGACGCGGTGGCCGCCACGCGCACCCTCGTCGATCACGGCATGCAGGTCACGCTCGACCACCTCGGCGAGGACACCCTCGACGGGGGCCGGGCCCGGGCCACCGTGACGGCGTACGTCGACCTGCTCGGCGCGCTGGCCGACGCCGGCCTGGCCCGCCACGCGGAGGTGTCGGTGAAGCTCACCGCGCTGGGTCTGGTGCTGCCCGGCGACGGTCCCCGCCTGGCGTTGGAGCACGCCCGCTCCATTTGCCGCGCCGCCCGTAACGCCGGCACCACGGTCACCATCGACATGGAGGACCACACCACCACCGAGCGCACGCTGGCGATCCTGCGCGACCTCCGCAAGGACTTCCCCGAGACCGGCGGCGTGCTGCAGAGCCAGCTCTTCCGCACGGAGGGTGACTGCCGGGCGCTCACCCACGAAGAGTCCCGGATCCGGTTGTGCAAGGGGGCGTACGCCGAGCCCGACGAGGTCGCGTACGGCGACCGGCACGAGATCGACCGCGCCTTCGTGCGCTGCCTGCGCACCCTCATGGCAGGGGGCGGCTACCCGATGGTGGCCACCCACGACCCCCGGTTGATCGAGATCACCGGGGCCCTGGCCGGGCGCTACTCCCGGCCCCGGGGCAGCTACGAGTTCCAGATGCTCTACGGCATCAGGCCCGAGGAGCAGCGGCGGTTGGTGGAGCGGGGCGAGACCGTGCGCGTCTACCTCCCCTACGGCCAGGAGTGGTACGGCTACCTCATGAGACGTCTCGCGGAGCGACCGGCCAACCTGACATTGTTCGCACGGTCCCTGGTGTCCCAGAAGTAGGAGTCGGCGATGGCCTCCACGGTCGCGATCCTCGGTGCGGGAGTAATGGGCGAGACCCTGCTCTCCGGACTGCTGCGTGCCGGTCGCCCGGTCGCCTCGGTGATGGTCGGCGAGAAGCGCGCAGAGCGTGCCGCCGAGCTCGAGGACCGGTACGGCGTCCGGGTTCTCGGCAACCGCGAGGCAGCGCGCACGGCCGAGACCCTCGCGCTGGTGGTCAAGCCGCAGGACATGGGCGACCTGCTCGCCGAGATCACCCCTGACCTGCGCCCCGGCCAGCTCCTGGTCTCGTTGGCCGCCGGCATCACCACCGCGTTCATCGAGTCACGGGTGCCCGAGGGGGTCGCGGTCGTCCGCGTCATGCCCAACACCCCCGCTCTCGTCGACGAGGGGATGGCCGCGATCTCGCGCGGGTCGGCCTGCGACGAGGAGCACCTCCTCGAGGCCGAGTCGCTGATGGCGGCGACAGGCAAGGTCGTCCGCGTGCCCGAGCGCCAGCAGGACGCCGTGACCGCGATCAGCGGGTCGGGTCCGGCGTACCTCTTCTTCGTGGTCGAGTCGATGATCGAGGCCGGCGTCCACCTCGGCCTCCCGCGGGCCACCGCCACCGAGCTCGTGGTGCAGACGGTCGTCGGGTCGGCCAAGTTGCTCCGCGACACCGGCGAGCACCCCACGGTCCTGCGCGAGCAGGTGACCTCCCCGGGCGGGACGACGGCCGCCGCGATCCGCGAGCTCGAGGAGCACAAGGTGCGGGCGGCGTTCCTGGTGGCGATGGAGGCTGCGCGCGACCGGTCGCGCGCGCTGGCCGAGGGCAGCAGCTAGGCGCATGACGGACCTCACCTGCCCCGGTGGCTCGATCGCGGTCTTCGACCCGACCCTCACCGACTACGACTTCGGGCCCACCCACCCGATGGCACCCGTGCGGGTCGACCTCACGATGCTGCTCGCCGAGGAGCTCGGGGTCACCGGCCGCGGTGGCCTCGGGCTGGTGCCCGCGCCGCACGCCAGCGACGACCAGATCGCGAGCGTGCACACGGCCGGGCTGATCAAGGCGGTGATGGACGCCGGGCGCGATCCGCGCCGGGCCGACTACTCCTACGGGCTCGGCAGTGACGACAACCCCGTCTTCGAGGGAATGCACGGCGCCGCGGCGCACGTCGTCGGGGCCACGCTCGAGGCGGTCCGTCGGGTCTGGACGGGGCAGGCGCTGCACGCCGCCAACGTCGCCGGTGGTCTGCACCACGCGATGCCCGGCAGGGCGAGCGGCTTCTGCGTCTACAACGACATCGCGGTCGGCATCCAGTGGCTGCTGGACCAGGGTGCCGAGAAGGTGGCCTACGTCGACATCGACGTCCACCACGGCGACGGCGTCGAGCGGATCTTCTGGGACGACCCGCGGGTGCTGACGATCAGCCTCCACGAGACCGGGCAGATGCTCTTCCCCGGCACAGGCTTCCCGCAGGACCTCGGTGGCCCTGACGCCCTGGGAAGCGCGGTCAACGTCGCCCTCCCGCCGGGGACGGCGGACGCCGGTTGGCTGCGTGCGTTCCACGCCGTGGTGCCCGAGCTGGTCCGCGAGTTCGACCCGGACATCCTTGTCACCCAGCACGGCTGCGACACCCACCTCGAGGACCCGCTCGCCCACCTCATGATGACCGTCGACGGCCAGCGGGCGGCGTACCTCGCGCTGCACGACCTCGCCCACGAGGTCTGCGGCGGGAAGTGGGTGGCCACCGGCGGCGGCGGGTACGCGATCGTCGACGTGGTCCCGCGGGCGTGGACCCACCTGCTGGCCATCGTCGCCGGCCGGCCGCTGGACCCCAAGACCGCGACCCCGGAGGGCTGGCGCGACCACGTCCGCACCCTCCTCGGACGCACCGCGCCCTTCCGGCTCACCGACGGCCGCACCCCGGCCTACCGGGACTGGTCGGGCGGCTACGACCCCGACACCTGGCTGGACAGGGCGATCCACGCCACCCGCGAGGCTGCGTTCCCGCTGCACGGCCTGGATCCGTCGCCGTACTGACCGTGGGGCCTGTCCAGGCGACACGCGGAAGGGAAAGCAAAATCTTTCCCTAGAGTCTCGTCTCCTCTTCCCCATGAGTCACACCAGCCCCTATCCTCACCTCAGGGCCTCGCGCGGGTCTTCGGCGGTGAGCCGGGAGCGCGAGCAGAAAGTGCGGTGCGCCATGACTGCTGGGGATTCCGGCGACATCACGGGGGCGAAGTTCCTGACGATCGCCGAGGTCGCGCAGGTCATGCGGGTCTCGAAGATGACGGTCTACCGCCTGGTCCACAATGGCGAACTTCCCGCGGTGCGCGTGGGACGGTCGTTCCGGGTCACCGAGGAGGACGTCAACGAGTACCTCCGCAAGTCCTTCTTCCAGACGGGCTGACCGCGGACGGCCCACGGGTCGGTTCGGTTTCCCGGCTTCGGGACCCGCCGGATAGGCTGCCACCCGGTCCTGCGCAGCAGCGTGGGACCTCGTAGTCATCGAAAGGTCCACCTGTGGGTTCTGTCATCAAGAAGCGTCGCAAGCGCATGGCCAAGAAGAAGCACCGCAAGCTGCTGAAGAAGACGCGCGTCCAGCGTCGTCGTCTCGGCAAGTGACGCTGCGGCGTCACTGAACGGGCAGCGGAGGATCTCGGCCGTGGGTCGCGTCGTACTCGTCACGGGTGTCGCCCGTGAGTTCGCGAGCCGTTTCGCGCGCGCCCTGATCGCCGAGCCGGACGTCGACCGCGTGGTCGGCGTCGACGTGCAGCCGCCCCGCGGCGACATGAGCGGTGTGCAGTTCGTGCGCGCCGACATCCGCAACCCGGTCATCGCCAAGGTCATCGCCAAGGAGCAGGTCGACACCGTCGTCCACATGAGCGTGGTCGCCACCTCCGCGGGGGCCGGCGGCCGGGGCTCGGTCAAGGAGCTCAACGTCATCGGCACGATGCAGTTGCTGGCCGCCTGCCAGCGCGCGCCGTCGGTCGAGCACCTCGTCGTGAAGTCCTCGACCACCGTGTACGGCGCCTCGAGCCGCGACCCCGCGATGTTCACCGAGGAGATGGCCCCCAAGAAGCTGCCGCGGTCGGGCTTCGCGAAGGACGCCTACGAGGTCGAGGGCTACGTCCGAGGCTTCGCCCGGCGCCGCGAGGACGTCACGGTCACCATGCTGCGGGCCGCCAACACCATCGGTCCGCGGGTCGACTCCCCGATGGCCCAGTACTTCCGCCTGCCGATGATCCCGACGGTGCTCGGGTTCGACGCGCGGATGCAGTTCCTGCACGAGACCGACATGCTCGCGGTGCTGCGGCACGCCACGCTGGCGCGGGTGCACGGCACCTTCAACGTCGCCGGGGAGGGTGTGCTCATGCTCTCGCAGGCCGTACGCCGCCTCGGACGCCCAGCGCTGCCGATGCCGGGCTTCACCCTCGGCACCGTCGGCTCGCTGATGCGCCAGGCCGGTCTGCCGGGCCTGGCCGCCGAGCAGCTGGACTTCCTCACCTTCGGGCGCGGGGTCGACACCCGGCGCTCGCGCGAGGTGCTCGGCTTCAGCCCGGCGTACTCCACGGCGGCGGCGTTCGAGGACTTCTGCAGGTCCCAGACCCGCGGCCTCGTCGCGCCGAGCCGTATCGTGGTCGACGGCCTCACCGCCACCGCCGGCCGCGGTGCCTCACCCGCCCCGATCGCGACCCCGTCTGGAGATTCTCGTGGCTGACGCCGAGGTCATCCCGCTCGGGACCCGGGGCAAGCCGGGTCGCGGCACCGGCAGCGCCAAGCCGTCCTCCGCCGCGCGCAGGCTCGCCCCCGGAGCCGGCCCGGCGACGCCGAAGAAGCGCGCGAAGCCGAAGCCGAAGCCCGTCCCCGAGGCCCCGGCCGAGGTGGAGGCGCCCGTGACGGAGACGCTCCTCGAGGAGCCGCTGACCGCGCCACCGAGCACGGCGCAGGCCGGGCCTGACGCGGTGCAGGGGGCCGAGGTCCCGCGCTCCGCTGCGCGCACCCGCCCGCCGGGCATCCCGGTCGGTGACTGGCTCGGCGCGTTCACCCATGCGTCCCGTGAGGTCTTCGGCGAGGCCTGGGAGCCGCGTCTCGCCGAGATGCTCGCGTTCTTCCGTCGTCGCGTCACCGGCGAGTACGCCGTCGACGAGTTCGGCTTCGACCGCGAGGTCACCGAGCGTTTCCTGCTCGCGGCGCTGCGTCCGATCGCCGACAAGTGGTTCCGCATCGAGGTCCGGGGCGCAGAGAACATCCCCACCGACGGTGGCGCCCTCGTCGTCTCCAACCACTCCGGGACGGTGCCCCTCGACGGGCTCATGACGGGGGTGGCGATCCACGACCACACGGGTCGCTTCCTGCGTCCCCTCGGCGCCGACCTGGTCTTCAAGATGCCGGTCGTCAGCGAACTCGCCCGCATGGGCGGCGCGACCCTGGCGTGCGGCGAGGATGCCGAGCGGATGCTGTCGGGCGGCGAGCTGGTGGGCGTCTGGCCCGAGGGCTTCAAGGGCATCGGCAAGCCCTACTCCGAGCGGTACAAGCTGCAGCGCTTCGGGCGCGGCGGGTTCGTCTCGGCGGCCATGCGGACCGGTGTCCCCATCGTCCCGTGCTCGGTCGTGGGAGCCGAGGAGATCTACCCCCTCGTCGGCAACGTCCCCTCGCTGGCCCGGCTGCTGGGCGTTCCCTACATCCCGGTCACGCCGCTGTTCCCGTGGCTGGGCCCGTTGGGCCTGGTGCCGCTGCCGTCGAAGTGGCTCATCGAGTTCGGTGAGCCGATCCGCACCGACTCCTACGACGAGGGCGCCGCGGACGACCCGATGCTGGTGTTCAACGTGACCGATCAGGTGCGCGAGACGATCCAGCAGACGCTGTACTCGCTGCTCATGCAGCGACGCTCGGTCTTCGGCTGAGCCGCGCGGCCCGTCGGGCCGCGCCGTGTGGGGTCCGGGGAGGACCCGCGGATCAGGGCAGGAGGTCCTCGTCCGGGTCGGGCAGCAGGGTGCCGACGAGGTCCTCGAGCAGACCGGGGGACTCGGTCTCCTTCGGGGTGGCGGTGCTGCCCGGCTGGTCCGGACCGGAGGTGGAGTCCTGGCTCACGGCGCCGCCCCGGAGGATGGTGACCAGGCTCGGGATCAGGCGGGCGAGGTCGTTGTTGGTGGCGAGCTGGCTCGGCGAGGGCGTGCCCGGCCCGACCGAAGGCGCGGGCTGCTCGGGAGCAGGGGCAGCCGACGGGGCGGGGACGCTCCCGGGCAGGACGGGAAGCCCCAGGCCCTTGTCGAGGGCGACCGGGTGATCGTTCACGAGGGAGTCCGCAGCCCGGGAGGCGTCGAGGGCACGGCCCGCCTCGGCGTGGGCGAGAAGCACCGTCGGCAGGTCCACGATGGAGGCGGGACCACACTCGGCGCACAGCTCGGCCGCGGTGACGTCGAGGTCCTGGAGAGCGACCGCGGCAGTCGACAGGTGGCTGCCCAGGGACGGCGGCAGCTGCTGGGCGAGGACGGCGAGCACTCCGAGCGACTCGGCGTTGAAGTCGCGCACCTCGGTGACGTCGTCGGCGTCGCCGGACTGCTCGTAGGAGGCGAAGAGGAGTGCGGCGCCCTCGCGGGCCTGACTGGTGAAGTCCTCCAGCGTCGCGGCGACCTGGTCCTCGAGGGCGGGCCCGCCGGTCGCGGCCAGACGGGCGATCTCGTCGAGGCGGCCGGCGGCCTGGCCGAGGATCCGGCTGCCCTTGCCGTCCTCGGAGAGGGACAGGGATGTGCCGGCCTGCTCGAGGCCGCGCTTGATCGGGTAGAGGGCCTCGCCGGGCAGGGCGTTCTGTGCAGCGGCAGCCATCGAGGCCGAGCCGCCCAGGAGGACGGCGACCGAGGCCGCGGCGACGAAGCGTCGTTCGCGGGCGCCGCGGGTGCGCGGGGGCAGGGTCAGGTGGGCGGCGGCAGGGGACAGGACCTCGGCGGCCTCCGTCATCAGGCGCTCGCGCAGGTCGCCGACGAACTCCGGTCGCGGCGCGGGGGCCTCGGTGGACCGCAGCGCACCCACGAGTGCGAAGAGGGCAGCGTCGGACTCCTCCGAAACCTCGTGGGAGGCGCGGGAGTCGGCAGACCGCGCGTCCACTCGGGCAGCGAAGTCCTCGGCACGTCGTCGTGCGGGGATCCGGGAGATCATCGTCGGGGTCCTGTCGGTCGAGCCGGCCCACGGTCGTCGGGGGCTTTCAGGAATGACAACGACCCCGCGAGCGGGGAGGTTACGGCGTCCGGGCGTCCCCTGTGGGAGACGTGAGCCACGCGTGCAGGAGGGCTGTTCGTCGGCGTGCCGGGGGCGCGGCGGGCGCTCATCGCAGGCCGTCCGGGAGCAGCTTGGCCAGGTTGCGGACGCCGCGCAGCTGGAGCTGCTTGATCGCGCCGTCGCTGCGGCCGAGAACCTGGGCGGTCTCGGCGATCGACATGCCCTGCAGGAAGCGCATGATGAGGCACTCCTGCTGCTCCTTCGGCAACTTGCCGAGCGCCTCGAGGAGAGCCTCGTTGGTGAGTGTCGCGAGGACCGCTCCCTCGGGTCCCTCGGTGGAGGCGTCGAGGTCGCTCATGTCCTCGGTGGTCCGCTCGAGGCGGGTGCGGCCGGCCTTGTAGTGGTCGGCGGTCAGGTTGCGGGCGATGGTCATCAGCCACGCCCCGAAGTCCTTGCCCTGCCAGCGGAAGGTGCTCATGCTGCGCAGCGCGCGGAAGAACGTCTCCGACGTGAGGTCCTCGGCGAGCGCCACCGACCCGACGCGGTAGTAGAGGAACCGGTAAACCGCGGACTGGTAGTGGTCGTAGAGCATCCCGAAGGCTTCGCTGTCACCACCTCGGGCGAGCTCGACGAGCGCGATGAGTCGCTTGCCCTGGGCCTCGTCAACCTCGGAGGAGGCAGCCATGGCCGCGTCGTCGGAGGTGGAACGCGTCGGGTCGTGGGCGACCTGGGAGAGGGAGATGGCCTCGCTCAGCAGGGTGGGGAGGTGCGGACCGCGGCGCGGCGCGGACGGCGTGGCCGTGGCGAGGGCGGGGCCGACGTACGGGGGGTGGCAGACGTCGACGAGAGCGCGGCGCAGGGCGTCGAACCCTCGCCTGAACTCCTCGACGCGCGTGTGCATCTACCCTCCCTCTCCGGCCCTCCGCCGGACACCTCGGTGCTCAAGGTGCCACGCCACCCCCGACACGGTGTATGACGTGGGTCACGCGGTGGTCCATTGTGCCAGGCATCGGCGACGACACGCCCGACCTGACCGAAATCGGGCCCTGGGCCGGCCCCGCGACAGGTCAGCGCAGGCGGCGACGGATGGCGGCTGCTGCAGCGGTCGCCCCGGCGAGCGCGCCCGCGGCGCCGGCGGCCATCAGACCAGCGCGAGCGGCCTTGCGGCCGGTGCGGTAGTCGCGGATCCGCCAGCCTTGGGCGCGCGCGTGCTCGCGCAGCCGGGAGTCGGGGTTGATGGCGCAGGGGTCGCCGACCAGCGTGAGCATCGGCAGGTCGTTGAAGGAGTCCGAGTACGCCGAGCAGCGGGCGAGGTCGAGTCCCTCCCGCTCCGCGAGGGCCTTCACCGCCTCGCCCTTGGCGGGCCCGTGGAGCATGTCGCCAACCAGGCGACCGGTGTAGACGCCGTCGATGTCCTCGGCGACGGTCCCCATCGCGCCGGTGAGACCGAGACGACGGGCGATGATTCGCGCGATCTCGATCGGCGCCGCCGTCACCAGCCAGACTCGCTGGCCCTGGTCGATGTGCAGCTGGGCGAGCGCACGGGTGCCCGGCCAGATCCGGGAGGCCATCACCTCGTCGAAGATCTCCTCGCCCAGCTCCTCGAGCTCGGCGACGGTGTGGCCCTTGATGAAGGCGAGCGCGGAGGCGCGGCTGGCCTCGATGTGCTCGGGGTCCTCCACCCCCACGATGCGGAAGTACGTCTGCTTCCAGACCGCGCCGAGGATGTCGCGGGTGGTGAAGAAGTCGCGCCGGTGCAGGCCCCGGGCGAGGTGGAAGATGGAGGCACCCTGCATGACGGTGTTGTCGACGTCGAAGAAGGCCGCGCTCGTGGGGTCGGCCGGCACCCGGAGGGCGGACTCGACCTCGGTGGAGGAGGCGGCCGCCTGGCCGGCGAGCACCGAGCGACGCCGCAGGTTTGGGGCACGCCCGCTCCGCAGCACGTGGGGGAGGTCGTCGGCATCCGGCATCCCGGTGACCTCCGGCTGATCCGGTGCGTCGTCCATCCCCTCAGCGTAGGGCGCGCGGGCCGCCGCGGCGACGACCTGCGGACGCTGCGCCGGGTGCGGCGCGCTGTGCAAGACTCAACGACCATGGTCGCGAACCTCACCGAGCTGCTGGACCGGGCGGCCACCACGGGCCCCGACAGGCCCGCGCTGGTCGATACCGGCAGTGGGCGCACGACCACCTGGTCGGAGCTCGCGACCGAGGTCGCCCTCGTCGCCCAGGGCCTCGTCGAGGCCGGTCTGGTGGCCGGCCACCGGGTCGGGCTCGTGCTGGGCAACCGCTCGGAGCTGGTGACGGCGTACCTCGCGGTGCTGCGCGCCGGGATGGTCGCCGTGCCGATGAACCCCAAGGCGACGACCGGGGAGCTCGTGCGGATGCTCGCCGACTCCGGATGCCGCCTCGTCCTCGCGGAGTCGGGCACCTTGACCGGCGTCCGGGCCGCGGTCGCCGGTCTCGCCGACGTGGTCGGTGAGCCTTCGGGACCGACCGAGCAGCCGACCGAGCAGCCGGCCGGGCGGCGGGGCGTCGTGCCCGAGATCGTCGTGCTCGACGAGCCCGCCGGCAGCGGCGAGCGAGCGTGGGCTTCCCTGCGGGCCGGGTCGGCCGTCGCCGTCCCCCCGCCCCGGGACCCCGAGAGCCTCGCGGTGCTGCTCTACACCAGCGGCACCTCCAGCCGGCCGCGCGCGGCGATGCTGCCGCACCGCGCCCTCGCGGCGAACGTCGAGCAGGCCGCCGCGGTCGAGCCGGCGATGATCCGACCGGACGACGTCGTGCTCGGAGTGCTGCCGTTGTTCCATGTCTACGGGCTGAACGCCGTGCTCGGCACGGTGCTCCACCAGGCCGCCACCCTGGTACTCGTCCCCTCCTTCGACCCCGAGGGCTGCCTGGACGTCGTCGCCGAGCACGGCGTCACCGTGCTGCCGGTGGCACCACCCGTCTTCGGGCACTGGCGCAAGCGTGACCGGGTGGCCGAGCGTCTCCGAGGGGTGCGCCAGGTCCTCTCCGGCTCCGCGCCGCTGGGTCCCGAGCTCGTGGTCGAGTTCCAGGAGCGCACCGGCGTCGTGGTCCACCAGGGCTACGGCCTCACCGAGGCGGCCCCCGTCGTGACCTCCACGCTCGTCGGAGGCGGCGCCCCGCCGCCCGGCTCGGTCGGCGCGGCGCTCCCCGGGATCGAGCTCCGCCTGGTCGACGAGACCGGCGCGGCACCCGAGGGCCACGACCCGGGCGAGATCGTCGTGCGCGGCGCGAACCTGTTCACCGGCTACTGGCCCGACGGCGAGGACGGCCCCGACGCCGACGGCTGGTGGGCCACGGGTGACGTCGGCTTCCTCGACGAGCAGGGCCGGCTCTTCCTCGTGGACCGGCTCAAGGAGCTGGTCATCGTCTCCGGGTTCAACGTCTACCCCAGCGAGGTCGAGGACGTCGTCGCCGAGGTCGACGGCGTGCTCGAGGTGGCCGTCATCGGCGTGGCCGATGAGGAGACCGGCGAGGCGGTCGTCGCCTACCTGCGGCTCGCGTCGGGGAGGGTGCCCGAAGAGGTCGTCGACGACGTGCGTCGGCACACCGCCACCCGGCTCGCGCGCTTCAAGCAGCCCCGCGAGGTGCACGTCGTGGACCAGTTGCCGCACACCGCCACGGGGAAGGTGGCGAAGGGCCGGCTGCGCGCGACCGAGCGCCGGCGCGCCCTGGGCCTCCTCGAGTGAGCGGTACGCCGACCCCCCGGGTCCGCGTCTACACCCGGCCCGGGTGCCACCTCTGCGAGGAGGTGCTCGCGGTGGTCGCCGCGGTGTGCGCGGAGATCGACGAGCACTGGGAGGAGATCGACGTGACGACCGACCCGGCCCTGCTGGAGCGCTACCACGACGAGATCCCGGTGACCCTCGTCGACGGGGCCCAGCACGACTTCTGGCGCGTTGACCCCGACCGGCTGCGCGCCGCCCTGCGCGCCGGCGGCCCCGACCCCGCCCCAGCACCCCACCCAGTGCTGGACTCGGAGGCCCGCCCGGGTCGGTGGCCGTGGTCACGGAAGGGCCGGTCCACGCCACCCCGGTGACCGTGAGAGATCTCACCTGTGCTAGCCGTGGGACGCACGAGTTTGTTCTCCAGTTCACAAACTCCTACAGTGACCAGACCCCCACGGTCAGGGAGATACGTGAGCGCAACACGCAGGAGAGCCCCGGGGGGGCGCGACGAGTCCCGCCCCCACGAGCCGGGCACCCCCGCGACCCCGGTGATCCCGGAGGCCACCGTCGCGCGGCTGCCTGTCTATCTGCGCGCCCTCACGGCGCTGGCCGACGCCGGCACCACCACGTGCTCGAGCGAGGAGCTCGCCACCGCGGCGGGGGTGAACAGCGCCAAGCTGCGCAAGGACCTGTCCTACCTGGGCTCCTACGGCACCCGTGGCGTCGGTTACGACGTCGAGTACCTGCGCTACCAGATCGCCCGCGAGATCGGGGTCACGCAGGACTGGCCCGTGGTCATCGTCGGCATCGGCAACCTCGGCCACGCCCTCGCGAACTTCTCCGGGTTCCGCTCCCGAGGGTTCCGCATCGTGGCGCTGCTGGACGCGGCGCCCGAGCGACAGCAGGAAGAGGTCGCCGGGCTGCGGGTCCGCGGGTTCGACGAGGTCGACGCGCTCGTCGCCGAGCACCAGGTGGCGATCGGCGTCATCGCCACGCCTGCGGCAGCAGCGCAGGCCGTCTGCGACCGGCTCGTCACCGCCGGCGTCACGAGCATCCTCAACTTCGCACCCACCGTGCTCGCGGTGCCCGAGGGCGTCGACGTCCGCAAGGTCGACCTGTCCATCGAGCTCCAGATCCTGGCCTACCACGAGCAGCGCAAGGCCCACGCGGCTCCGATTCCGGGCGAGGGCCTCGACCGCGTGGAGGAGTCGGCATGAGCGTCCTGGTCATCGGCATCTCCCACAAGAGCGCACCGGTCTCCCTCCTCGAGCAGCTCGCGCTCGACGAGGACGCCGTGCGCAAGCTCGTCCTGCGCACCCTCGACGTCGAGCACGTGGGCGAGGCCACCGTGCTGGCCACCTGCAACCGGGTGGAGATTTACACCGAGGTCGACCGCTTCCACGGCAGCGTCGAGGCCCTCTCGCGGTTGCTCTGCGAGCGCGGGGACGCCCGGGCCGAGGACGTCGTGCCGTACCTGTACGTCCACTACGACGACGGTGCGGTCGCCCACCTCTTCCACGTCGCCGCCGGGTTGGACTCCATGGTCGTCGGTGAGGGCCAGATCCTCTCCCAGACCCGCGAGGCGCTCCGCCTGGGCCAGGAACTCGGTGCCGCTGGGCCGGCGCTCAACGTCCTCTTCCAGCAGGCGCTGCGGGTGGCCAAGCGCACCCACGCCGAGACCGACATCGACCGCGCGGCACCCTCCCTGGTCTCGGCCGCGCTCGAGCGCGCCGTGGTCCACCTCGGTCCGCTGACCGGTCGCCGGGCCCTCGTCGTGGGCGCCGGCGCGATGGCCTCGCTGTCGGTCGCGACCCTCACGCGCATGGGCGTGCACGACGTCGCCGTCGTCAACCGTGACCCGGCGCGCGCCGTACGCCTGGCCCAGCAGTACGACGGCCGCGCCAGCACCTGGGAGCGTCTCCCGGCCCTGCTGGGCGACGTCGACCTCATCGTCTCCTGCACCGGGGCCACCGGCACGGTGCTCGACGCGACCACCCTTGAGGCCGCGCGCCGCGGAGACACCACGCCCCTGGTCGTCGTGGACCTGGCGCTGCCGCACGACGTCGAGCCCGAGGTCGAGCTGCTGCCCGGGGTGACCCTGATCGGGCTGGCCCGACTGGCGGAGGAGCTCGAGCACAGCGCCGTGGCCGGTGGTGTCGACCAGGTCCGCGCGATCGTCGGGCAGGAGGTCGCGGCCTTCCTCACGGCGCGACGCTCGGCGAGCGTCACCCCGACCGTCGTGGCCCTGCGCAGCATGGCGACCTCGGTCGTCGACGCCGAGGTGGCCCGGCTGGTCTCGCGGCTGCCCGACCTCGACCCCGCGACCCGCTTCGAGGTCGAGCAGACCGTGCGCCGAGTCGCCGACAAGCTGCTCCACCAGCCCACGGTCCGGGTCAAGGAGCTGGCCAACGAGACCGGCGCGGTCTCCTACGCCGCGGCCCTGGCCGAGCTCTTCGCCCTCGACCCCGACGCGGTCGACGCCGTCACGCGCGTGGAAGGGGTGAACCCGTGACCACCACCGAGACCCCGCAGGCCACCACCGCGACCGGCGCTCCGGCGCTCCGCATCGGCACCCGCGCCTCGCTGCTGGCCCGCACGCAGAGCGGCCACGTGGCCGAGGCCGTGCGCACGGCGCTGGGCGTCCCGACGACCCTGGTCGAGGTGACCACCGACGGTGACGTCTCCACGGCGCCGCTGTCGTCGCTGGGAGGCCAGGGTGTCTTCGTCTCCGCGCTGCGCAACGCGCTGCTGGCGGGCGAGGTCGACGTCGCGGTGCACTCCCTCAAGGACATCCCCACCGCGCCCGCCGACGGCATCACCCTGGCGGCCGTGCCGCTGCGCGAGGACCCGCGCGACGCTCTCGTGGCCCGCGACGACCTCACCCTGGGCGAGCTGCCCGCCGGCAGCAGGGTCGGGACCGGCTCCCCGCGCCGCCGCGCCCAGCTGGCTGCGCTGGGGCTCGGTTTGGAGATCGTGGACATCCGGGGGAACGTGGACACCCGGATCGGCAAGGTCACCTCGGGCGAGCTGGACGCCGTCGTGCTCGCGCGCGCCGGCCTGGCCCGCCTCGGCCGCGCCGACGAGGCCACCGAGGTCCTCGACCCGCTGCAGATGCTGCCCGCGCCCGGACAAGGGGCGTTGGCGGTGGAGTGCCGCAGCGAGGACGTCGACCTCGTCGAGCGGCTCCGCGAGGCGCTCGACGACCCGGCCACCCGGGCGGCGGTGACCGCCGAACGGGTGGTCCTCGCCGAGCTGGAGGCAGGGTGCTCCGCCCCGGTGGGGGCCCTGGCCGACGTCGCCGAGGGTGACGACGGCGAGGAGCTCTGGATCCGCGCGGTGGCACTGGCCCCCGACGGCTCCGTGGCGATCCGCAGGTCCGCGACCGGGGTCCCGCACGACGCGCTCGGCCTCGGCCGGGCGCTGGCGGCGGAGATGATCGCGGACGGCGCCGCGACCCTGCTCGAGGAGCAGGCCCCGCACCACCCGCACGAACCGAACCACTCCGGACAAGACGAAGCGAAGTAGGGCGACGTGAGCAAGCACGAGAGCAAGACAGCGGTCCGGACCGGGGCCGCGACGCACGACGACGGCACGGCCGGCGCTACCCACGGGACCCGCAGGGCCGCCAAGCCGACGGTCACCCAGCGGGTGGCCTTCGTCGGCAGCGGTCCCGGCGACCCCGACCTGCTGACGGTGCGCGCCGTCGAGCTGCTGTGTCATGCGGAGGTCGTGGTGACCGAGGTCCCCGGCCACGCCGAACTGGTCCGCCGGGTGCTGCTGGACGCCGGGTGCACCGAGCTCCCTGAGCTCATCGACGGCGGGTTCGGCGAGGACGGACAGCCCCTGACCCACGCCTCGCGGGCCAAGGTGGTCGTCAAGCAGGTCAAGACCGGCCGCCGCGTCGTCCGGCTGATCTCCGGCGACCCCTTCGTCTACGCCTCCGGGCCCGAGGAGGCCCAGGCGTGCGCCAAGGCCGGGCTGGCCTTCGAGATCGTCCCCGGCGTCTCCGCGGTCACCGCTGTGCCGGCGTACGCCGGGATCCCGCTGACCACGAAGAACCACCGCGAGGTGGCCGTGGTGACGTGCGGCGACGCGAAGGTCGACTGGTCCCAGTACGCCGACAGCCGGACCCTCGTGCTGCTCTCGGCCGTGGGCCAGATCGGCGCCATCGCCGACGCGCTCGTCGCGGGCGGGCGGGCCGCCTCGACGCCGGTCTCCATGACCAGCGTCGGCACCACCACCGAGCAGCGCACCGTCATCTCCACGCTCGAGTCGATCGCCGCCGACGCGCGGGAGGCCCGGATGGAGCCGCCGGCGGTCATCGTGGTCGGCGAGGTCGTCGACCTGCGCGACGCGCTGTCGTGGTTCGAGACCAAGCCGCTGTTCGGCTGGCGGGTGCTCGTGCCGCGCACCAAGGAGCAGGCGGGCGCGCTGTCGGGCAACCTGCGCAGCCACGGCGCGGTGCCCGAGGAGGTGCCGACCATCTCGGTGGAGCCGCCCCGCAACCCGCAGCAGATGGACAAGGCCGTCCACGGCCTCGTCGAGGGCCGCTACGAGTGGATCGCCTTCACCTCCGTCAACGCGGTGCGTGCGGTGCGGGAGAAGTTCGACGAGTACGGCCTCGACGCCCGCGCCTTCTCCGGCCTCAAGATCGCCGCGGTCGGCGACAAGACCGCCCAGGCGATCGCGGACTGGGGCCTGCGGGCCGACCTGGTCCCCTCTGGTGAGCAGTCCGCTGCCGGGCTGCTGGCGGACTGGCCGCCGTACGACGAGGTGCTCGACCCCATCAACCGAGTCTTTCTGCCGCGCGCCGATATCGCCACCGAGAACCTCGTGGCCGGGCTCATCGACCTCGGCTGGGAGGTCGACGACGTCACGGCGTACCGCACGGTCCGGGCCGCTCCGCCGCCGGCGCCGGTGCGCGAGGCGATCAAGTCCGGGAAGTTCGACGCGGTCGTCTTCACGTCGTCCTCGACGGTGCGCAACCTGGTCGGCATCGCCGGCAAGCCGCACCCCTCGACGATCATCGCCGTCATTGGCCCCGCCACGGCGAAGACGGCCGAGGAGCACGGCCTGCGCGTCGACGTGATGGCCCCCGAGCCGTCCGTCGAGGCCGTGGTCGACGCGCTCGCAGGGTTCGGCGCGGCGCGCCGGCTCGCCCTGCTCGACGCGGACGAGCCGGTGACCAAGCCGTCCGAGCGCCGACCCGCCGGGCGGCGCAAGGCGAAGTCGTCGTCGTGAGCCCGGCGGGTGGGGTCGGCGGCGGCTTCCCGGCCGTCCGGCCCCGTCGGCTGCGCCGCACCCCGGCGATGCGCCGGATGGTCGCCGAGACCGACCTGCGCCCGAGCCAGCTGGTGCTGCCGCTCTTCGTCGCGGAGGGTGCGGCCGAGCCGCGGCCCATCGCGAGCATGCCGGGCGTCGTGCAGCACACCCGGGACACGATGCGCGCCGCGGTCACCGAGGCGGCCGAGCTCGGCCTCGGTGGCGTGATGCTCTTCGGGATCCCGCAGAGCAAGGACGCCGAGGGCTCCGGGGCGCTCGACCCGCTGGGCATCCTCAACGTCGCGATCACCGATGCCGTCGCCGAGGTCGGTGACGCGCTCGCGGTCATGAGCGACCTCTGCCTCGACGAGTTCACCGACCACGGCCACTGCGGCCTGCTCTCCTCCTCGGGCGAGGTCGACAACGACGCGACGCTCGAGGCCTACGCGACGATGGCGGTGGCCCAGGCCTCCGCCGGCGTGGACTTGGTCGGCCCGAGCGGGATGATGGACGGCCAGGTCGCGGCCGTGCGTGCCGCGCTCGACCGGGCCGGTCACGACGGCGTGGGGATCCTGGCGTACGCCGCGAAGTACGCCTCGGCGTTCTACGGCCCGTTCCGCGAGGCCGTCGACTCCAGCCTCCAGGGTGACCGCCGCACGTACCAGCAGGACCCGGCGAACGTGCGTGAGGGCGTCCGCGAGGCGCTGCTCGACGTCGCCGAGGGCGCCGACATGGTGATGGTGAAGCCGGCGCTCGGCTACCTCGACGTGCTGCACCGCGTCGCCGAGGCCGTGCCGGTCCCGGTCGCGGCCTACAACGTCTCTGGCGAGTACGCGATGGTCGAGGCCGCCGCGGCCCAGGGCTGGATCGACCGGGAGCCAGCGATCTTGGAGTCGCTCACCTCGATCCGGCGAGCCGGGGCCGACGTGGTGCTGACCTACTGGGCCGCCGAGGCCGCCCGCCTGTTGCGCTGAGCCGCGCCCCGTCGGGCGCCCCGGCCTAGCTGCCGAAGCGCATGGCGAAGCGGCGCGCGACCAGGGTGAGCAGCGGCCGGCGGCCGGCGAGGAAGCCGAGCGGACCGGTCGGCACGTGCTCCCAGCGGGCCCGGGCGAGCGCGAGCGGGCTGCGCACCCGGACCGGGCTCACCACCAGTCCACTGCCCCCGCGGGTCGCCCCGTCCTGGGCGACCCCGAAGCCGAGCCGCGCCGGCAACGGCAGCCGAAGGAGCCGGCGCACGGCCAGGGTGGCCACGGGCGCACCCGCCAGCGACATGGCGTACGCCGCGTCCCGGCGTACCTGGAAGTCGGCGAGGTCCTTGGGGATCGCCCACAGCGCGCGGCCGCCCTCACGGGAGGCCGGGCTGTCGACCCAGATGTGGGTGATGGACACGTGCGGGCGCAGGCCTCGTCGGACGAGCACCGTCGTCATCAGCTCGCGGTAGGTCAGCGGGCTCGGCTCCTCGTAGACCACCCACGCGGCGCTGACGACGACGCGGCCGAGCAGCCTCACGGGCCGCACGCCCTCGGGCACCGGCGGCGCCTCGCGCGCCGGGACGAGGAACACCCCGACGTAGGCGTGGCCGGAGAGGTCCCACGGCTCGGGCGGGTACGCCGGCCCGCCCGGCCCGTCGGTCACTCCCATGCGAACGCCTCGGGCACTAGTTCGGCGGTGCGGGCCTCGTAGGGGCGGGTGCCGCCGGGCCAGTTGGAGGTGATCCGCCCCGACACCGGGTGGCGGTACCAGCTGTCGCACTGCGCCCAGGCACTCCGCTCGAGCCGGTTCTGGACGTCGCGGTCCCAGACCTGCTCGGCGGCGGCGGTGACCTCGACGCTGCGGTGGTCCAGCTCGGCCATCCGGTCCAGCACCATCCGGATGTGGCGGGCCTGGGCCTCGAGCATCACGATGATGGAGCTGCCGCCGAGGTTGGTGTTCGGGCCGTAGGCGACGAAGAGGTTCGGGAACCCCGGGACGTGCACGCCGAGGTAGGCACGGGCGCCGTCGGACCACTGCTTCGACAGCTGGGCGCCGTCGCGGCCGGTGACCTCGATGCCGGCAAGGAAGTCCTGGGCGGCGAAGCCGGTGCCGAAGACGATCGCGTCGACCTCGCGCTCTGCGCCGTCGGGGGTGCGGACCCCGGTCGGGGTGACCTCCGTGACCGACTCGGTGACCAGCTCGACGTGCGGCTGGGTGAGCGCCGGGTAGTAGTTGTTGGAGAAGAGGATCCGGCGGCAGCCGACCGGGTAGTCCGGCGTCAGCTTGGACCGCAGCTCCGGGTCGCGGACCTGGCGACGGAGGTGGCCCAGGGAGACCGCCTTGTTGATTTTCGCGACCTTCGACCCGTCGTCGAGCCCGCGTGAGAACCCCTCGCCGGCGCTGCGGAAGAGCGGCCGCTCGAGGGCGACCGCGGGGTGGTACCAGCGGGGGAACGGGCCGTCGGGCTTGGGCAGGATGTAGTTCGCGGTCCGCTGGAAGACCGACACCGAGGCGGCGTCGCGGACCAGGTGCGGGACGAACTGGATCGCGCTGGCGCCCGTGCCGACGACCGCGACCCGCTGGCCGCGGGGGGCCCAGGAGTGGTCCCAGCGCGCGGAGTGGAAGGCCGTGCCGGTGAAGTCCTCGAGGCCGGTGACCCCGGGGATCCGCGGCTCGGAGAGCTGACCGACGGCGCTGACGAGCACCTCGACGTGCTCGGTGGTGCCGTCGGCGAAGCCGACCTCCCAGCGGGCGTCCTCCTCCTGCCAGGTCGCGCGGACCACGGTGCGGCCGTAGACGATCCGGCCGGACACGCCGTACGACGCCGCGACCTCGTGCAGGTAGTCGAAGATCTCGTCCTGGGGTGCGTACCGGCGCGACCAGGTGCGCCGCGGCGCGAACGAGAACTGGTAGAGCGGGGACGGCACGTCGCACCCGGACCCGGGGTAGGTGTTGTCGCGCCAGACGCCGCCGAGGTCGTCGCTGCGCTCCCACAGCACGACGTCCTCGTGGCCGTTGCGCAGCAGCTCGACGGCCACCGCGAGGCCACCGAAGCCGGAGCCGATCACGCCGACGCGGGTCATCGGGCCTCCTCCTCGCCGACCACGACGAGCACGGTGCCGGTGAGGAGGTCGAGGACCTCGGCGCGGCTCAGCGTGCCGTGCTGGAGCCATTCGCGGCAGGCCGCCTTCACCAGGGGTGCGACCGTGCGCAGCCGGGCCCGCAGGTGGGGGTCGTCGGGCAGGCAGAGGGCGTCGAGGGTGAGGCGCGCGGCGTGGTCGTCGGCCTCGTCGATGACCCCCTGGAGGTCCGAGCCGCCGGCGACGTTGACCGCGCCCGAGGCGTTGACCCAGCTCTCCCCGTAGGTGACCGCGGCGTCGAGGATCCAGTCCATGGTGGCGCGCGCCCGCTCGGCGAGGGGGAGCGCGGAGAGGTCGGGCAGCTCCGTGCCGGGCATGAGCAGCGACCCGCGCATGACCTCGAGGAAGAGGGCGCGCTTGGAGCCGAAGTAGTGGTGGACCAGGCCGCGGGTGACGCCGGCGGCCTCGGCGACCTCACCAGTGGAGACCCGGTCGTAGGGGCGGTCGGCGTAGAGACGGCGGGCGGCGTCGAGGATCTCCTGGCGGCGCGCCTCGGGCGCGAGGCGCCGGGGAGCCTCGGGCACGGCGTCCCGGGCCAGGGTGGGGGAGGAAGGCATGGACCTATCGTGACCGAGTTGTTGGCAGGGTGTCAACAACGGGCTAGGGTGGCGCCGTGGACATGGACTACGACGTCGTCGTCATCGGCTCCGGCTTCGGCGGGAGCGTCACCGCCCTGCGGTTGAGCGAGAAGGGCTACCGGGTCGCGGTGCTCGAGGCCGGTCGGCGGTTCGCCGACGACGAACTGCCCGAGACCTCCTGGCGGTTGCGCCGCTACCTGTGGGCACCCGCCCTGCGCTGCTTCGGGATCATGCGGATCACCCCCCTGCGCGACGTCCTCATCGCCAGCGGTGCCGGGGTCGGTGGCGGCTCCCTGGTCTATGCCAACACGCTCTACGAGCCGCTCGAGGGCTTCTACGCCGACCCGCAGTGGGCGGGGATCACCGACTGGCGCGACGAGCTGGCGCCGCACTACGCCCAAGCCAAGAAGATGCTCGGCGTGCGGACCTACCCCGGCTGCACCCTGCCCGACCGATTGCTGGCCGACGTGGCCGAGGAGATGGGGGCGGCGGGGAAGGTCCACAACACCGACGTCGGCGTGCTCTTCGGCGACCGGCCCGGCGAGGAGGTCGAGGACCCCTTCTTCGGCGGCGTCGGCCCGCGCCGCCGCAGCTGCATCGAGTGCGGTGCCTGCATGACCGGCTGTCGCCACAACGCCAAGAACACGCTCGTGAAGAACTACCTCCACCTCGCCGAGACCGCCGGTGCCACCGTCGTCCCGCTGACCACGGTCACCGGGCTGGAGCCGCGCGGGGACGGATCCGGCGCCGACGGCTGGACTGTTCGCGCGCACCGGACCGGCAACCGAGCGCGCCGGCGTACGGTCACGGCGCAGCACGTCGTGGTCTCCGGCAACGCGCTGAACACCCAGCGGCTGCTGCATCGCTGGCGCGCGACGACGCTGCCCCGCCTGTCGGCCCGCGTGGGCGAGCTCAGCCGCACCAACTCCGAGGCAGTCCTCACCGCGCGGGCGACCGGCGCCGGGGTGGACATGACGCCCGGCATCGCGATCACCTCCTCCTTCCACCCCGACGACGACACCCACGTGGAGGTGGTGCGCTACGGCCGCGGGTCGGGGGCGCTCGCCCTGCTCAACGCTGCCCTCGTAGACCCGACCGAGGGGGGTTCTCCCTGGCGCGACGCGGTGGCGACCTACCGCTCCGAGGGGCTGCGCCGGGCCTGGCGGCTGCACAAGCCGCGGCGGTGGGCCGAGGAGTCGATCGTCGTGCTGGTGATGCAGTCCCTGGACAACTCGGTGACGACGTTCCTCCGCTCGGGACCGCTATCCCGCCTGACCCGGGGCCGGGTCCCGGGCCGGATGACTAGCCGTCAGGGCGTCGGCGAGCCGAACCCGTCGTGGCTGCCCGTCGCGCACCAGGTCACCCGTGCGCTCGCCCGCCGCGTCGACGGCGTCGCCGGGGGGTCCGTCGGCGGCCTCGCAGGCGTCCCCCTCACCGCGCACTTCATCGGTGGGTGCGTCATCGGGCGGACCCCCGAGGAGGGCGTCGTCGACCCCTACCAGCGCGCCTTCGGGTACGGCGGACTGCACGTCGCCGACGGCTCCACCATCTCGGCGAACCTCGGCGTGAACCCCTCGCTCACCATCACCGCCCAGACCGAGCGGGCCATGGCGCTGTGGCCCAACAAGGGCGAGGCCGATGCCCGCCCGCCGGTCGGTGCGCCGTACGCGCGGGTCGACATCGTCGCCCCCCGCCATCCCGTCGTGCCCCCCGGCGCCCCCGCCGCCCTCCTCCCCATCCCCGCCGTCCCGCGGCGCTGCGGGGGTCGAAAGTCACTACACGTGTAGTGACTTTCCAGGTTCGGACACGTTCCAGGGCGTGAGAACCCCAGCTTCGTGTACACGGATCCGGGGCCGGCCGCTCTCGCGCTGGGGCGGGCGCACCAACGCCGAAGGGCGCCCTCCCTGCCGGAAGGACGCCCTTCGATCGATGTGCGTGACAGTTCCTGCGGGTTCCTCAGTTCCCGAGGAGGCTGCCGGTGAGGCTCTTGAGCGTGTTCTCCACGGAGCTGAGGCCCCCGGAGAGGACGGCCTCGGCGCAGGCGGTGAGCCCGCCGAGGGCAGTGATCTCTGCCGACGTGAAGTTCGCCTGGCAGGTTGCCTGCGCCTTCTCGAGCGGGGTGAGCACGTTCTTCACCGTCTTCTCGACGGTCTCCTTGGTGTCCTTGGCCGCGTCCTCGACAGGCTTGGTGGGGCTGCTCGGGGCGGGGCTGTCTACGCCGGCGGTGTCGCCGCCAGTGCTGCCACCAGGCTGCTGCGGGTTGCTGGGCTGGTTTGAGGACTGGCCGCCGGTGTTGCCACCGTTGCCGCCCTTGCCCTTGCCCTTGGCGTTCTGGGGCTTGCGACCCTGCGTCTGCTTGCTGACGACGGAGTCGCGCTTGTTGGGCGTGAGCATCGCGGCGTTGACGGTGCCGTTCGGGACCGCGGAGTAGTCGCCGGTCCGGTAGGCGCGCATCAACTGCAGCACGAGGTCGACGTAGGCGTTGGAGTGGTTGTAGCGGAAGACCGCGGTGCGCTGCCCGGGCGTGGTCGAGAGGTCCTCGTTGCCGGAGCAGAGGTAGACCGAGCTCGCCAGGGCGGCATCGTGGATGCTCTGCGGGTTACGGACCCCGTCGCCGTCCGCGTCCACGCCGACAATCGCCCAGGTCGACGGGATGAACTGCATGGGGCCGACCGCGCGGTCCCAGACCGGGTCGTTGTCGAGCTCGCCAGCGTCGGTGTCGGGGATCTTGGCGGTTCCGTTGGTGCCGTCGAGGGGGATGCCGTAGATGCCGGGCTGGCTGATGCCGTCGTCATCGAGGACATTGCCGCCGTACCGGCCGTGGTCGGACTCGACGCGCCCGATGGCCGCGATGAGCTCCCACGAGAGGTTGCAGCCGGGGTCGGCCGCGTTGATGACCTGCGCCGCGCGCTGGTACGCCGCGAGCGCTGCGGCCGGGATGCCGTTGGGGGAGGCGTCGGAGATCATCGCCTGCGTCGCGGTGCCCGAGGGCAGCGCGCCGTCGGCGTCGATCGCCGCCGGAAGCGACACCGAGGCAGGGTTCTCGATCGCCTCGGTGGGGACGAACGTGCCGTCCGGGAGCACCTGACGCGGCTCATCGCCAGCCGCGGTCGCCGTGCTCGTGGCGGCGATGCTCGTCGTCCAGGCGCCCGAGAGGAGGGCGAGGGGCACGAGTGCCGTCGCCTTCTGCCAGGGCTTCATCCGCTTGTGGGCCATGTGTACGCAACTCCGGTAGGTCGGGTCCTGGCGACCCTCCTCGCCAGGTATGTGATTCAACGAACATGATCCCCATCGGTTACGCGTCAGTAAACATGCGTACAACGAGGGAGTTGCCGGTGAGCACCCCGGCGTGTGTCGTCACCTCCGAGCGTAGGCATGCGGCCGCCGACGTGACCAGCCGCACGTCCGGGACCCGGGAGCGGGAGGCGCAGGTGGCGTGCTTTCCCCGGTCGGGGACAATGGCAGGGATGACCTCTGCACCGACCGACGTTCCCGCCGCTGCCCCGACCCCGGCCTCGGACGCCCTGTTCGCCCGGGCCCACGCCGTGACCCCCGGGGGCGTCAACTCACCCGTCCGGGCCTTCGCCTCGGTCGGCGGTACCCCGCGCTTCATCGAACGGGCGGAGGGGGCCTGGCTGCACGACGCCGACGGCACGCCGTACGTCGACCTGGTCGGCTCCTGGGGTCCGATGCTGCTGGGCCATGCCCACCCCGAGGTGCAGGCCGCGGTGCAGGCGGCCGTGGCGCGCGGAACCTCGTACGGCACCCCCACCCGGCCCGAGGTCGAGCTGGCCGAGGAGATCGTCGGCCGCACCCCGGTCGAGCGGGTCCGGCTGGTGTCCTCGGGCACCGAGGCGACGATGTCGGCCATCCGGCTCGCCCGCGGGTTCACTGGGCGCGAGCTCGTCGTGAAGTTCGCCGGCTGCTACCACGGCCACGTGGACGCGCTGCTGGCCTCGGCGGGCTCCGGCGTCGCCACCTACGCGGTGCCGGGCAGCCCCGGAATCCCCGAGGCGGTCACCGCCGCGACGCTGGTGCTCCCCTACAACGACCCCGCCGCCGTCGAGCAGGCGTTCGCCGCCCACGGTGACCGGATCGCCTGCGTGATCACCGAGGCCGCGGCCGGCAACATGGGCGTCGTCCCGCCCCGCCCGGGTTTCAACGCCTTCCTCGCCGAGACCTGCCGCACCCACGGAGCGCTGCTGGTCAGCGACGAGGTGATGACCGGGTTCCGCGCCTCGCGGCGGGGCCAGTGGGGCCTCGACGGCGCCGTGGAGGGCTGGGTGCCGGACCTGATGACCTTCGGCAAGGTCATGGGAGGCGGCTTCCCGGCCGCGGCGTTCGGCGGCCGGGCCGACGTGATGGCCCGCTTGGCCCCGGAGGGGCCCGTCTACCAGGCCGGCACCCTGTCGGGGAACCCCGTCGCCGCGACCGCCGGCCTCACCACCCTCCGCCTCGCCGACGAGCACGTGTACGACGCCGTCCAGGCCGCGGGCGACGCGATCGCCCGGGGGGCCTCCGAGGCCCTCGCTGCTGCCGGGGTGCCCCACCTGGTGCAGCGCACAGGAACGATGTTCAGCGTCTTCTTCACACCGGCGGGAGTCACCGAGGTCGTCGACTTCGAGGGTGCCCAGGCCCAGGAGATGCACCGCTTCCGGGCGTTCTTCCACGCGATGCTCGCCCAGGGCGTGCACCTCCCGCCCAGCGCCTACGAGGCGTGGTTCGTCTCCGCCGCCCACGACGACCGCGCCGTCGACCACGTCCTGGCCGCCCTCCCCGCCGCCGCGCGCGCCGCGGCGGCCGCGTCCCCCGAGGAGTCCCGATGAGTTCGACCACGATCGTGCATCTGCTGCGCCACGGCGAGGTGCACAACCCCGACGGCATCCTCTACGGGCGTGCCACCGGATACCGCCTCTCGGCGCTCGGCGAGCAGATGGCCCAGCGCGTGGCCGACGCCGTCGGTGACCGCGACATCGTCCGGGTCACCGCGTCCCCGCTGGAGCGCGCGCAGCAGACGGCGCGGCCCCTGGCGGAGGCGCGTGGCGTCGAGGTGACCACCGACGTCCGGGTCATCGAGTCCGAGAACGTCTTCGCCGGCCGGCCCTTCTCGCTCAGCGACGGCGTGCTGCGCCGCCCCTCGACGTGGCGACACCTGTGGAACCCGTTCCGCCCCTCGTGGGGGGAGCCCTACAAGCAGGTCGCGGCCCGGATGATGGCGGCGGTGGGCGAGGCCCGCGAGGCGGCCGAGGGCCACGAGGCGGTCCTCGTCTCCCACCAGCTCCCGATCTGGACGACCCGGCTCTTCGTCGAGGAGCGCTCCTACCTCCACAACCCGCGCAAGCGGCAGTGCACGCTGTGCAGCCTGACGTCGCTCCACTTCACCGGTGACCGGATCACCACGGTCACCTACTCCGAGCCGGCCGGGGACCTGATCCCGGTCGGGAACCGGAGTGACCCGTTCTCCGCCGGGGGCGCCCCCGAGCAGGCGCCGCCGGCGTGACTAGGTCCCTCCGTGCCATGGCCGTCGCGGCTGTCCTGGCGCTCACCGCCGGCTGTGGCGGCGCCGACCTCAGCTCGGGCGAGCAGGGGTTCGTCTCCGCCAACGGCCTCATCACCACGCTCGCGCCGGAGGACCGCCGTGCGCTGGCTGACGACGTCACCGGTGAGACCCTCGACGGCGAGCAGGTCGCCCTCGCCGACCTCCGCGGCCAGGTCGTCGTCGTCAACGTCTGGGGCTCGTGGTGCCCGCCGTGCCGCAAGGAGGCGCCGGCGCTGGTCGCGGCCGCCGAGGAGCTGGCCCACCGCGACGTCGTCTTCCTCGGCATCAACGTCCGCGACGCCTCGAAGGAGAAGGCGCGCGCCTTCGAGCGCACCTACGAGGTGCCCTACGACAGCCTCTACGACCCCAGCGGGTCCCTGCTGCTGGCCTTCCGCGGCACCATCCCCCCGCACGCCATCCCCAGCACGCTGGTGATCGACCGCGAGGGCCGGATCGCCGCCGGCAAGCTCGACGAGATCACCACGAGCACGCTGGTCGGGCTGGTCGAGGACGTCCTGGACGGACGCACCAGGAGCGCCGCACGTGGGTGAGATCTTCCGCGAGGCGGTCTTCTCCGGCTCGCTCGTGCTCGCCGTGCCCGTGGCCCTGCTGGCCGGGCTGGTGTCGTTCTTCAGCCCGTGTGTGCTGCCGCTGCTGCCGGGCTACCTCTCCTACACGACGGGGCTTTCGGGCGCCGACCTCGAGGCGGCGTACGACGGCCGTCGCCGTGGCCGGATGCTCGCCGGCAGCCTGCTCTTCGTCCTTGGCTTCTCGCTCGTCTTCGTCGCCTTCGGCGCGGTCTCGGGCGTGGTCGGGCAGTGGTTGTTCGAGTATCGCCGCGAGATCAGCATCGTCCTGGGGGCGTTGACGATCCTCGTCGGCCTGGCGTTCATCGGCCTGGTGCCGTTCCTCCAGCGCGACGTCCGAGTGCACCGCGTGCCGGCCGTGGGCCTGGCAGCCGCGCCGATGCTCGGGGTGCTCTTCGGGCTCGGCTGGACGCCGTGCTTCGGCCCGACGCTGACCGCGGTCACTGCCCTGGCGATGAACGAGGCGAGCGCTGGCCGTGGGGCCTTCCTCAGCCTCGTCTACGCCCTCGGGCTGGGCTTCCCTTTCATCCTCGCCGCGCTGGCCTTCCGGCGGGCGCTCGGCGCGATCGCGTGGGTGCGCCGGCACCAGGCGTGGGTCACCCGCATCGGCGGAGCGATGCTGGTG
Organism: Nocardioides sp.; assembly: GCA_030698375.1. Lineage (GTDB taxonomy): Bacteria > Actinomycetota > Actinomycetes > Propionibacteriales > Nocardioidaceae > Nocardioides_A. Next base: position 35,440 of record JAUYLL010000038.1, read on the forward strand.
CTCGTCGGACTGCTGCTGGTCACGGGGGTCTGGGACCTCTGGGTCAACCGCCTGCAGACCTGGTACGGCGGCTTCTCGGTGGCCGTCTGATGACGAGGGAGAGCGTGTGATGGACCGTCCGTCCGCCCCGGTGCGCGAGCCGCTCGGTGGCGCCGCCGACCGCGACACCGCGGCTGCTGCGCCTCCCGGGCTGGGCCCGCGCGAGCTGCTCCGGTGGGCCTGGCGCCAGCTGACCTCGATGCGTACCGCGCTGCTGCTGCTCCTGCTGCTCGCGGTGGCCGCCGTGCCCGGCAGCGTGATCCCCCAGGACGACGTCGACGCGTTCGCGGCCGCGCGGTACCGCGCCGACCACCCCCGGCTCACGCCGGTCTTCGAGACCCTCGGCCTGTACTCCGTCTACAGCTCGCCGTGGTTCAGCGCGATCTACCTGCTGCTCATGGCCTCGCTGGTCGGGTGCATCCTGCCCCGCACCCGCGTCTACTGGCGGGCGCTGCGCGCGCGGCCGCCCCGGGCTCCCCGCAACCTCACCCGGATGCCGGTCTCCGCGACGTACGACGCGGGGCGGGGCGCAGACCCGGACGCTGTCCTGGCCGCGGCGGCCGCCCGGTTGCGCGGGGACCGCTACCGCGTCGAGCACGTCGCCGGCGACCACGTCAGCGCCGAGCGCGGATACTCCCGCGAGGCCGGCAACCTGCTCTTCCACGTGTCGGTCCTGGTCGTGCTCGTCGGGGTCGCGGCCGGATCCCTGCTCGGCTTCAAGGGCGGGGTCATCGTGGTGACCGGCAACGGGTTCTCCAACGTGCTGACCCAGTACGACGAGTTCGTCCCCGGTGGCCTCTTCGACCCCGACGACCTCGCACCCTGGTCGTTCACCGTCGACGACTTCGAGGTCGACTTCATCGCCGAGGGTGAGCAGCGCGGCCTCCCGCGCGACTTCTCGGCGGCGCTGACCTACCGCAACCAGCCCGGTGACGAGCCGCGCGCCTACGACCTCGCGGTCAACCACCCGTTGCGCCTGGACGGCGGCGACGTCTACCTCGTCGGCCACGGCTACGCCCCGCACATCACCGTCCGCGACGGGAACGGCGACGTCGCCTCCTCCGGCCCGGTGGTCTTCCTCCCCGAGGACGCCAGCTTCGTGTCCTTCGGTGTGGTCAAGGTCCCCGACGCGCAGCCCACCCAGGTCGGGCTCGAGGGATTGTTCTACCCCACCTTCGCCACCATCGACGGCGACCCCACGACGGTCTTCCCCGACGCCGCCAACCCGGCGCTCTCGCTGCTGCTGTACGCCGGTGACCTGGGTCTGGACACCGGCCTCTCGCAGTCGGTCTACGAGCTCGACAAGGATGGCCTCGAGCAGGTCGAGGCCGACGACAAGCCGTTCCGCCTCGACATGGCGCTGGGTGACCGGATCGAGCTGCCCGACGGCCTCGGCTCGGTCGAGTTCGACGGGCTGAGCCGCTGGGTGAAGCTGCAGACCGCGCAGACACCCGGCACCTGGCTCGCCCTCGCCGGCGTGAGCCTGGCGCTGCTCGGCCTCATGCTCTCGCTGTTCGTCCGGCCGCGCCGGGTGTGGGTGCGCGTGCGTGCCGAGGGCGCGGAGGGGGGCGCGGGAGCCCGCCGTACGCTGGTGGAGGTCGCCGGACTGGACCGTTCCGGGAGCAGTGACGACCCCGGAGAGCTGGCGGTGGCGGTCGACGCGCTCGCCCGCGACCTTGCCGGTGCGGGCCCCGCGCCGGATCCTGAGCAGACCCCCGATCAGAGGGAGCAGCAGTGAGCAGCACCGACCTGGCAGCGCTGAGCAACAACGCGATCACCCTGGCCGGAGTCCTCTACTTCGCCGCACTGCTGGCCCACCTCGTGGAGTGGTCGCGGCTGCGCGCCGTGGTGGCGGATGCCTCCGAGGTCACGGTCCCGGCGGAGGCGTCCGTCGGTGGCACCCTCGTCGCGACCGGTCCGGGTTCCGCGACGACCGCTGCCGCGGAGCTGCCCCGGGTCGCGTTCTGGGCCCGCCTGGGCATCGTGCTGACCGCCTTCGCCGCCGTCGTGCACGCCGTGGGCGTGGTGACCCGAGGCCTCGCCGCGGACCCGATCCGGGTGCCGTGGGGCAACATGTACGAGTTCACGATCTCGGCCAGCCTGGTCGCAGTCCTGCTCTACCTGGGGCTGCACCGGCGGCTGCGGCTCGACTGGCTCGGCCCGGTGATGGTGGGCTTCACCTGGGTGGTGCTGCTCGCCGCGGTCCGCCTGCTCTACGTGCCGATCGCGCCGCTCATGCCGTCGCTGCAGTCCCCGTGGCTGGTCATCCACGTCCTCGCCGCGATCCTCGCGACGGGCGCGTTCACCGTCGCTGGCATGGCCTCGGTGCTCTACCTCGTCAAGGAGCGCAGCCAGACCCGCGGCCGGATCCGCCCCGGCGGGTACCTCGACCGGCTCCCGGCGCTCGCCGGGATGGACCGGGTGGCCTACCGGCTGCACGCCTTCGCCTTCCCCGTCTGGACCTTCGGGGTGCTCATCGCCGGTCCGATCTGGGCGGAGAACGCGTGGGGCCGCTACTGGGGCTGGGACCCCAAGGAGGTCTGGTCGTTCATCACGTGGGTCGTCTACGCCGCCTACCTGCACGCACGAGCCACCCGTGGGTGGAAGGGCCGCCAGGCCGCGCTCGTCGCACTGGTTGGGCTGGCCACCCTGTGGTTCAACTTCGTCGGCATCAACTACTTCTTCGGCGACGCCAGCCAGCACTCCTACGCGCTGCTGCAGGTCGGCGCGGCGCTCGCAGCAGCCTGATCAGTTGACCGGAGGGTCAGGCCGAGGGCGCGGGCGGCGGGGTCCCCCCGTCGCCGCCCTCCTGGGCCTTCCGCCGGGCCGCGCGGCGACGCTCGGCCTCGAGCCGGCGCAGGAAGTCGGGGTCGTCGTCGGGACCCCGGGCGTGTGGCGGACGGGTCGGGCCGGAGGGGCGGCGCGGCCGGGCGCCGCGGCCCCCGGAGCCGCCGGATCCGCCACGGCGCACTCGACGGCGCTCGATCCACCAGAACGTCAGGTAGACCAGCGCGCCGAACGCGACGATGACCAGGAGAAACTTGCCCACACCCCCAGGGTAGGAGGCTGTGACAACCACCCCGACAGCGACCACCTACCCTGGAGGGGTGAAGCCGTTCGTCATCTACACCCTGCTCCGCGTCGCGCTCTTCGTGGCGTGCTACTCGCTGACCATCGGCGTCTACATGCTGGTGGCCGGGACTGACTCGGTACCGGTGCTGTGGCCGCTGCTCGTGGCGGTCGTGCTGTCCTCGCTGCTGTCGTACCCGCTGCTGCGCGGCCCGCGCGTGCGCTTTGCGCAGCGGATCGAGGAGCGCGCCCAGCGCGCCACCGAGCGCTTCGAGGCCTCGAAGGCCAAGGAGGACGTCGACTGACGTCGGGGTCAGACGCCCGGTGGGGAGGCCTTCGGTCCCTCACGGGTGAAGGTGACGTCGTCGAAGTCGACCGTCCGCTTGGCGTTGGCCAGCGACGTCACCGTGCACGACCCGAGCCGGCCCTGCCGGTCGAAGAGCACGACGGTGCCGACGGCCACGCCGTCGTGCACGACCCGGTCGGAGGCCGCCAGGCCGATCTCCCGGCTCACCGGCAGGCGGGCGAGCGACAGCGTGATGTCGGTGTTGATGAACTCCACCCCGGCCGAGCCCCAGTTCGTCACCATGCTCGCGGAGTCGGCCACCGCGGCCGCGGCCACGAACGCCGAGGAGAGCTCGCCGGCGACCGCGGTCGGGATCGTCTGCCAGGCCTGCTTCCGGCCACCGTTCTGGTGCTGCCCGAAGTTCTGGGTCCAGCCCGCCTCCTCGCTCCAGAAGAACGGCACCCGCGGGCTGTCGGACTCCGGGACGACGTCGAGCGGGGGAAGCTCCGGACCGGTCGCCGGGCCCCACACCTCCCCGGGCGGGGTGGTCGAGGGCTTCAGGGCGAGGAGCGAGGCGCGCGCGGTGAGCACCGGCCCGTCGGGCCCGTCCTGCTCGAGCGCGACGTCGACCAGGCAGAGGCGGGCGCTCTCCCGCACCACGCTCGTCCGCAGCCGGCACGGGTCCATCCGAGCGGGCCGGAACAGGTCGACGGTGAAGCGGGCGGGGACGAGGTCGTCGCGCCCGAGGTCGTGCAGGGCGCGCTCCCCGGACCGGCCGAGCGCGGCACTCACCGCCACGCCGTGCATCTGGTCGGCGCTCCACAGGCTGCGGGCCATGTCCTGCGGGAGCAGGACGTCGTCGGGGCCCGTGCGGAAGAAGGCGATCTCGTGGTCGGGGACGGCGGTCTCGGGAGGAGTCACCGACCGATCATCCCAACACCCACCAGCAGACCGAGACCGTAGGTCAGTTCAGCGAGACCGGTCTGCTGCAGGACAGGGACGAGCGCCGGCCCCCGTGCACCGCCGAGCACCGTCCGCAACGCGGGCACCAGCGGTACGACGGCCACCGCCGCGAGCAGCGCCCACCCGGTGGTGAGGGCCGCCACCGCGGCGAGCGCGACGAGCGCGAGGGCGGCCAGGCCGGCGTACAGCAGGCGGGTGCGGACCTCACCGAGCACGACGGCGAGGGTGCGCTTGCCGACCTCGCGGTCCGTGGGGATGTCGCGCAGATTGTTGGCCACGAGGATCGCGCAGGCCAGCGCACCGATCCCGGTGCCGGCGAGCAGGGCCGGCACGAGCACGGCGGCGCCGCCACCGGCCTGGACGTACGCCGTGCCGACGACCGCGACGAGGCCGAAGAAGACGAAGACCATGAGCTCGCCGAGTGCGCGGTAGCCGTACGGCTTCGCCCCACCCGTGTAGCCCCAGGCGGCGACCAGGCAGAGTGCGCCCACCGCGAGGAGCCACCACGCGGCGGTGGCGGCGAGCACCAGGCCGAGGAGGCCCCCGACAGCCAGGGACCCGAGGGCTGCGGTCTTGACCGCCTGCGGGCTGGCCAGGCCGGACCCGACGAGGCGCAGTGGGCCGACCCGGTCGTCGTCGGTGCCGCGGACGCCGTCGGAGTAGTCGTTGGCGTAGTTGACGCCGACCTGGAGCGCGAGCGCCAGGCCGAGGGCGAGCAGCGCCTTCCACCACACGAACCCGTCGACGCCGAGTGCGACGCCGGTGCCGGCGAGCACGGGAGCGACGGCGGCGGGGAGGGTGCGGGGGCGGGCACCGGCGAGCCACTGGGCGGGGGTCGGGGTCACGAGGCGCGATTCTCCCAGGCGGCTAGCGTGCTCGGTGTGAGCACCCTGCGCCCGGTCTCCGGCCCCGCTGCCGAGGTGACGACCCTGCTCGACCACTGGCTGGCCGAGGCGGACCCCGCGCCGCTGGAGATCGAGACCTCCGGCTCGACCGGCGAGCCCAAGCGGGCGCTGCTCTCCCGCGCGGCCGTGCTCGCCTCGGCGCGGGCGACCCACGAACGGCTCGGCGGCCCCGGACAGTGGCTGCTCGCGCTCCCGTCGGCGTACGTCGCGGGGGTGCAGGTGCTGGTGCGCAGCCTCGACGCCGGCCACCCGCCGGTGATGCTCGAGGAGCACGCCGGCCTCGCCGAGGCGGTGGCCGCGATGACAGCACCACGGCGCTACGCCTCCCTCGTGCCGACCCAGCTGGTCCGCGCGCTCGAGCGCCCCGAGGACGTGGCCGCGCTCGCCGACCTCGACGCGGTCCTGCTCGGCGGCGCCGCCGCCGACGAGGGGCTGCGCGCCCGCGCGGAGGAGGCGGGCGTGACCGTCGTGACGACGTACGGGATGAGCGAGACCTCCGGCGGCTGCGTGTACGACGGGGTCCCCCTGCCCGGCGTCGAGGTCCGGACCGCCGACGACGGCCGGCTCGAGGTCCGCGGCCCGGTGCTCTTCGACGGCTACCGCGACGACCCCGTCCGGACGGCGGCGGCGCGCACCGACGACGGCTGGTTCCGCACCGACGACCTCGGCACGGTGGTCGACGGCCGTGTCACGGTGCTCGGCCGGGCCGACGACGTCGTGGTCAGCGGCGGGGTCAAGGTGCCTGCCGCCGCGGTGGCCGCCCGCCTGCGCACCCACCCCGGGGTCGAGGCCGCGGAGGTCCTCGGCGTGCCCGACCCCGAGTGGGGGCAGCGTGTCGTGGCGTTCGTGGTCGGCGACCTCGGGCTCGACGCGGCCCGCGACTGGGTGGCTGCCCTGCACCCCCGCCCCTGGGCGCCGCGCACGGTGCACCTGCTCGACGCCCTCCCACTGCTGCCGAACGGCAAGGTCGACCGCGTCCGGCTGCGGGCGCGACAGGAGGACTCGTGACCGCGCTCGAGGTCTGGTCGATCCCGCTGCGCACCCGCTTCCGCGGCCTCGAGGTGCGGGAGGGGGCCCTGGTCGTCGGCGAGGCCGGCGTGGGGGAGTGGAGCCCCTTCCTCGAGTACGACGCCCGGGTGGCCGAGCCGTGGCTGCGGTGCGCCGACGAGGCCGCCGCCGGTGACTGGCCCGACCCCGTGCGCGAGCAGGTGCCGGTCAACGTGACCGTCCCGGCGACCGACCCCGAGCACGCCGCCGCGATCGTCCGGGCGGGTGGCTGCGCCACCGCGAAGGTCAAGGTCGCCGAGGCCGGCCAGACGCTCGCCGACGACGAGGCCCGGGTCGCGGCCGTGCGCGAGGCCCTCGGGCCCGGTGGGGCCGTGCGGGTCGACGCGAACGGCGGCTGGTCGGTCGAGGAGGCGGTGCGCGCCGTGGCCGTGCTCGACCGCGCCGCCGGCGGACTGGAGTACGTCGAGCAGCCCTGCGCGTCCGTCGAGGACCTGGCCGCGGTGCGCCGCCGGGTCGACGTCCCGGTGGCCGCCGACGAGTCCATCCGTCGCGCCGCGGACCCCTACCGGGTGCGTGACCTCGAGGCCGCCGACGTGGCCGTGCTCAAGGTGCAGCCGCTCGGCGGCGTCCGGGCGTGCCTGCGCATCGCCGAGGACATCGGACTGCCCGTCGTCGTCAGCTCCGCGTTGGAGTCCTCCGTCGGCATCGCTGCCGGGGTGGCGCTGGCCGCGGCACTGCCCGAGCTGCCCTACGCCTGCGGCCTGGCGACGGTCCAGCTGCTCACCGCCGACGTCGTGACCGAGCCGCTGCTCCCCGTCGACGGCTTCCTCCCCGTACGACGCCCCGTCCTCGACCCGGACGCGCTGCGGGCGGTCGCAGCGACCCCCGCCCGGCGGGCCGCCTGGGAGGCCCGCCTCGTGGAGGTGCGCGCGCTGCAGGACGCAGTGCGGCAGGATCGTCGTCCGTGAGCACCCACGCCGACGTCCCCGAGGCGCCTCGCAACGCCGCCACCGCGATGGCGCGGACGGTCCTCGAAGCGCTGGTCGCCGGTGGCGTCCGCGACCTGGTGCTCGCGCCCGGCTCGCGCAGCGCCCCGCTGGCCTTCGCCGCCCACGCCGCCGCCGGACGGCTCCGCCTGCACACCCGGGTCGACGAGCGCACCGCCGGGTTCCTCGCACTCGGTCTGGCCAAGGCCTCCCGCGTCCCGGTCGCCGTGGTGACGACGTCCGGCACTGCCGTGGCCAACCTGCACCCGGCGGTCCTCGAGGCGGACGCGGCCGGGGTGCCGCTGCTGCTGCTGACCGCCGACCGCCCCGCCGATCTCCGCGGCACCCAGGCGAACCAGACCACCGACCAGGTCGGGATCTTCGGCACCGCTGCCCGGTGGGACCTCGACGTGCCCCCCGGGATCCCAGGCGTGCACGAGCAGACCCAGGTCGAGGACTGGCGCGACCTCGTCGCGCGGGCGGTCCGGGTGGCCGGCGGCGCCGATGGTCCGCCCGGCCCCGTGCAGCTGAACCTCCAGCTCGCCGACCCGCTCGTGCCCGGCGCCGAGGGCGGCTGGTCGTCCCCGGTCGACGCCAGCACCCCGCTCGCCGCCGACGTCGGCCGGACCCGTCCCGCCGGGGTCGAGGTGCTGCGCGCCGGGCCGCGCACCGTCGTGATCGCCGGCGACGACGCCGGGCCGCCCGCGCGCAACCTCGCCGAGCAGGGCGGGTGGCCGCTGCTGGCCGAGCCGTCCTCCGGCGCCCGCACCGGCACGCACGCGATCCGCAGCTACCGACTGCTGCTCGGCGCGTCCGACCTCACCGACCGGATCGAGCGGGTGGTCGTCTGCGGCCACCCGACGCTCTCCCGTCCGGTGGTCCGGCTGATCTCCCGCGACGACGTCGAGGTCGTCGCGGTGCGCAACGCCACCGGCCACACCGACCCCGGCCACCGGGTCTCGCGGGTCCACGACGTGCTCACCGGCGAGCCCGGCTCCGACCCAGCCTGGCTCGAGGAGTGGCGTCGCCGGGACGCCGAGGTCTCCGCGGCCGTCGACCAGCTCGTCGCCGACCGCGCGGCGGAGGAGGGGGGCGTCCTCCCGCAGCAGGTGGCCGCGGCGGTGAGTGCCGCCGTACCTCCGGGTGGGCTGCTGTTCGTCGGGGCGTCGAACCCGGTGCGCGACCTCGACCTGATGGCCCGCCCCGCCACGGTGGGGGAGCGCCGGCTGGTACTCGCCAACCGCGGGCTGGCCGGCATCGACGGCACGCTCTCGTCGGCGATCGGAGCGGCGCTGGGGCGCGAGCGCACCAGCCGGGCCTTCGCCCTCGTCGGCGACGTGACGTTCCTCCACGACGCCACCGCACTGGTGCTCGGGCCCGACGAGCCGCGCCCGGACCTGACCATCGTGGTCGTCAACGACGACGGCGGGAGCGTCTTCGCCTCCCTGGAGCAGGGCGGGCCGGAGTACGCCGGCTCCTTCGAGCGGCTCTTCGGCACCCCCCACGGCGTCGACCTCGCCGCGGTGTGCGCGGCCACCCGCACCCCGCACTGGCGGGTGGAGTCGGTGGCCGAGCTCGAGCACGCCCTCGCCTCGGCCGCCGGAGGCATCGAGGTCGTCGAGGTGCGCTGTCGCCGCGACGGTCGGCGGGCCCTCGACGAGGCGCTGCGTTCGCTAGCGTGAGCGGCATGCGCATCGTCAAGCACGGCCACGCGTGCGTCCGCCTCGAGACCGGGTCGTCGACGGTGGTCCTCGACCCGGGAGCGTTCACCGAGCCGGAGGCCGTCGACGGCGCCGACGCGGTGCTGCTCACCCACGAGCACGCCGACCACTACGACGTCGACCGGCTCCGCCGGGCCGACGCCCCGATCCACACCCACGCCGCGCTGGCCGACCAGATCGCCGCCGAGGCACCCGATCTCGCCGAGCGGACCCACGTGGTCGCCCCGGGGGAGGAGCGCGAGGTGGCGGGGCTGCACGTCCGCGCGGTGGGCGAGTGGCACGCCGTCATCCACGACGAGCTGCCCCGCGTCCACAACACCGGCTTCGTCGTCACCGCCGACGACCTGTCCGTCTACCACCCCGGCGACGCGTTCACCGTCCCCGGTGAAGCGGTCGACGTGCTGCTGCTGCCGGCGACGGCCCCGTGGAGCAAGGTGTCGGAGACGATCGACTTCGCCCGGGCCGTGGCCGCCCCGCGCACCCTCGCGATCCACGAGGCGATCTTCAGCGAGGCCGGCCGCGGCGTCATCGACGGCCACGTGCGGCGCTTCCTCGACGCGCTGGGGCTGGACTACCACCGCCTCGACCCGGGCGCGGATCTCCCGGGCTGATCTCCCGGCCCGGCGCCGGCTCGGGTCAGGAGCAGTCCCCGCCGATCCGGTCCGCCAGCGCAGCGGCTGCATCGAGCACCTCGGGACCGTGGACGAGCACCGGCTCGTTGTGGTCCGCCCCGGGCAGGACCACCTCGTCGACGTCGAGGCCGGCGTCGCGACCGGCGGCGGCGACCTCCCGTGACTGCGTGGCCGGCACGATCGCGTCGGCGTCGCCCAGCACCACGGTGAACGGGGTTCCCGGCGCCGCGGCACCGAACCGGCCGACGGCGTCGGTCACGACGTACTCGTCGCGCAGCAGCGGGCCGGTCGGGGCGCCGTACACCGCGCGGGCCATGGCGGCGAGCGAGGTGAACGGGGAGCGCAGCAGCACGGCGCCGGGCGGGTGCTCGGCGGCGAGGTCGGCGGCGACCGCCCCGCCGAGGCTCTCGCCGAAGTAGAGCAACCGGGCGGGCGCGATGCCCTCGTCGCGGGTGAGGAAGGCGTACGCCGCACGGGCGTCGCGGCGGGTGCCGGCCTCCGACGGGCTGCCCGGGTTGCCGCCATAGCCGCGGTAGTCGACCGCCAGCACGCCGAGCCCCTGCTCAGCGAGTCCGCGGACGAGCGCGGTGCGTCCCGCGCGGTTGCCCCCGTTGCCGGGCGTCAGCAGCACGGTCACCTCGCACTCCGGGCCGGCCGGGACGTACGACGCTCGCAGGTCCAGGTCGTCGGAGGTGCGCAGGACGACGTCGCGGGCACCCGGGAGGTCGGGCAGCAGCTCCTCGGTCGGCGGGACGTCCGTGGCATCGGGGAAGTAGACGAGCGTGCGCTGGCCCGACCACAAGGCGGTGGCCACCAGTGCGGCGAGCCCCGTCAGCACCCCGGCGACCACCAGGATCTTCATGCGGCGACGCACCTCCCTGCCCCTCAGTAGCCCGCGGTCAGTGCGTCGCGCACCGGCACGAACTTGGCCTGGGCCTCGGCCAGCTCCGCAGCGGGGTCGGAGTCGGCCACGATTCCGCAGCCGGCGAACAGCCGGACCGTGCGCTTGTCGGCCCCGACCTCGGCCGACCGCAGCGCGATGCCCCACTCGCCGTCACCGCGCGCGTCGATCCAGCCGACCGGGCCGGCGTACCGGCCGCGGTCCATGCCCTCGACCTCGGTGATGAGGGCGCGGGCGACGTCGGTCGGGGTGCCGCCCACCGCGGCGGAGGGGTGCAGGGCCGCGGCGAGCTCCAGCGAGCTGATCGGGTCGGTGTCGGGGACGACGCCGGCGACGTCGGTCGCCAGGTGCATCACGTTGGGCAGGTGGAGCACGAACGGTGCCTCGGGCACATTCATCGAGTCGCAGTGGGGGTCGAGGGCGTCGGCGACCGAGCGCACGGCGTACTCGTGCTCCTCGAGGTCCTTCGAGGAGCGGGCGAGGGCCGCGGCCAGCGCTAGGTCGCGCTCGTCGTCGCCGGTACGGCGGATGGTGCCGGCCAGCACCCGGGAGGTGACGAGGCCGCGCTCGCAGCGCACGAGCATCTCGGGCGTGGCCCCGAAGAGCCCGTCGACGTGGAAGGTCCAGCACATGGGGTAGTCCGCGGCCAGCCGGCGCACCGGCCAGCGCACGTCGATCGGGGCGTCGGCGGTGGCGAGCAGGTCGCGTGCCAGCACGACCTTCTCGAGGTCGCCGGCGCCGATGCGGCGGACGGCCTCGGCCACGACGGACTGCCAGCGCTCCCCGTCGAGGTGCGCGTCGGCGAAGGTGACGTCGGCCGGGGGGAGCGGCGCCTCCGTCGGCATGAGCGTCGGGGTGCTGCTGAGCGAGGCGCGCCCCACGGTGGTGACCCAGGTGAGCGATCCGCGACGGCCGACCACGACCTCGGGGACCACGAGCACCGAGTCGCCGGGGTCGTCGGCGAAGGCGAAGCTGCCGAACGCCACCAGCCCGGTGCCGGGCCTGTCGACCTCGTCGCGCACGACCGCGCTGCCCACCACGTCGGCCCACCAGGCCGCGGCGTCGGTGAACCGGCCGGGCCCCCGGGGATGCAGGACAGCGGCGCGGCCCCACCCGACGAGGCCGTCGCCCCGGCGTACCCAGGCGAGCGCGTCGTCGGTGGGGAGGAGTTCGAGGAGGGGACCGGGGTCGTCGACCCGCACGGTGCGCACGACCAGCGGGCCCGCCAGGTCGACAGGGCCGCGCGTGGGATCCGCGTCGTCGTGGACGCTGTCGTGCCCGGTGCTCACCCTCGCGAGCCTACGACCGTCGCCCCACCGGGGGCCGCGGTGGGTTCCCGCCTAGGCTGGCGGCGTGACCCGAGCCTCCCTCGCCAAGGACCCCCAGGACGTCGTCGCGATGTTCGACGACGTCGCCCGGCGCTACGACATCACCAACGACGTCCTCTCGCTGGGCCAGGACCGGCGTTGGCGCAGCGCAGTCACCGAGGCGGTCGACCCGTCGTACGGCGAGCGGGTGCTCGACCTCGCCGCCGGCACCGGCACCTCCAGCGTCCCGTTCCGCGACCGGGGTGCGTACGTCGTCCCGTGCGACTTCTCCCAGGGCATGCTGAAGGTTGGCAAGAAGGCCCGTCCGCGGCTCCCCTTCGTGGCCGGTGACGGCATGCGGCTGCCGTTCCGCGACGGGACCTTCGACGCGGTGACCATCTCCTTCGGCCTGCGCAACATCGTCGACCCGGAGGCGGGGCTGGCGGAGATGCGTCGCGTCACCCGGCCCGGGGGCCGACTGGTGGTCTGCGAGTTCAGCACCCCGACCTGGGGGCCGTTGCGCACCGTCTACCTGGAGTACCTGATGAAGGCGCTCCCGACGGTGGCGCGTGCGGTCTCCTCGAGCCCGGACGCCTACGTCTACCTCGCGGAGTCGATTCGCGCCTGGCCCGATCAGCGCGGGCTCGCCGACAAGATCGTCGCGGCCGGCTGGGGGCAGGTCCGCTGGCGGAACCTGTCGGGCGGCATCGTCGCGCTCCACCACGCCACCGCCTGACCGTCGTCACGACCCCTGCAGGTCGGCGAATTACGCAACGTTCTCCTTGCGATAAAGGCCCAGGTCAGCCCCTGTTTTCGCCTCGCCCCCCACGGGTCGCGCGTACCAGGAGGCGTGTCTAGACTGTGGCTCGCGACACCTAAGTGAAACGATTCACAACCTCACGATCTCCCCCTCACGCGCCCACGCGGAGCGGGGTCGTGGAGAAGGAGGGCGAAGGGATGGAGCTCTACACTCCGGTCCTCGCGCTGGGCGCCCTGGCCGCGGGCTTCGCGGTCTTCTCGGTCGTGATGAGCAACTTCACCGGGCCGAAGCGGTACAACCGCGTGCGCCTCGACTCCTACGAGTGCGGCATCGAGCCGACGCCGCAGCCCTACGGTGGTGGCCGCATCCCGGTGAAGTACTACACCGTGGCGATGACCTTCATCATCTTCGACGTCGAGATCATGTTCCTCGTCCCGTGGGCCGTCTACTTCGACGAGCTGCGCTGGTTCGGGCTGATCGCCGTCGTCCTCTTCCTCTTCAACATCACTGCTGCGTACGCCTACGAGTGGCGTCGCGGCGGTCTCGACTGGGACTGAAGGCAGGACTGACATGGGTGTCGAGGAGAAGCTCCCCAGCGGGGTGCTGCTGACCACGGTCGAGGACGTGGCCGGCTACTTCCGCAAAGCGTCGTTCTGGCCGGCGACCTTCGGGCTGGCCTGCTGCGCGATCGAGATGATGACCTCGGGCGGGCCGAAGTACGACCTCGCCCGCTTCGGTATGGAGGTCTTCCGTGCGTCCCCGCGCCAGGCCGACCTGATGATCGTCGCCGGTCGGGTGAGCCAGAAGATGGCTCCCGTCCTGCGCCAGATCTACGACCAGATGGCCGAGCCCAAGTGGGTGCTCGCGATGGGTGTCTGCGCCAGCTCCGGCGGCATGTTCAACAACTACGCGATCGTCCAGGGCGTCGACCACGTCGTCCCGGTCGACATGTACCTCCCCGGTTGCCCACCGCGCCCGGAGATGCTCATCGACGCGATCCTCAAGCTCCACGCCCAGGTCCAGGACACCAAGCTCGGCGCGAACCGCCAGGCGCAGATCGCCGAGCTCGAGGCCGAGGGTCTGGTGTCCCTGCCGACCTCCGCCCAGAAGGGCCTGCTCCTGTGACCGACGACAAGCCCGCCGCACCCAGCGGCATCCCTGCCGACGGGTCCATCACCCCGGGCACCAACCCTGACGCCACCGGGCAGATGCCCGAGAACCTGCCGGTCGACCGCGAGTCCCTGACCACCCAGCCGCTGGCGACCCGCCGCGGGATGTTCGGCACCCAGGACACCGGCGACACCTCCGGCTACGGCGGCCTCGTCAAGCCGGTGGCGATGCCCGGCGCGACGTCCCGCCCGTACGGCGGCTGGTTCGACGCCGTCGCCGACGCGCTCGAGGCGCGGCTGCGTGACGCCGGCGTGGAGAGAGCGGTCGACAAGGTCGTCGTGCACCGCGGCGAGATCACCTTCCACGTCCGCCGCGAGGACCTCGCGGTCGTGGCCCGCACCCTGCGCGACGACGAGGCGCTGCGCTTCGAGTTCTGCGCCGGGGTGAGCGGCGTCCACTACCCCGAGGACACCGGCCGCGAGCTGCACGCGGTCTACCACCTGCTCTCGATGACCCACAACCGCCGGATCCGGCTCGAGGTGACCTGCCCCGACGCCGACCCGCACATCCCGTCGGTGGTCGCGACGTACCCCACCAACGACTGGCACGAGCGCGAGGCCTACGACTTCTTCGGGATCATCTTCGACGGCCACCCCGCGCTCACCCGCATCCAGATGCCCGACGACTGGCCGGGCCACCCGCAGCGCAAGGACTACCCCCTCGGCGGCATCCCCGTCGAGTACAAGGGCGCCGAGGTCCCGCCGCCCGACACCCGGAGGGCCTACCACTGATGGTCTCGACAAGCTCGAACAACGACCCGTACGCCGCCTTCGAGGCCGACGCCGCCGAGACGTCGTCCGGTCGCGTCTTCACCGTCACCGGCCAGGACTGGGACTCCGTGGTCCAGGGCGTCGCGGGCGCCGTCGACGAGGGCGAGGAGCGCGTCGTCGTCAACATGGGGCCTCAGCACCCCTCCACGCACGGCGTGCTCCGCCTCATCCTCGAGCTCGAGGGCGAGACGGTCACCGAGGCCCGCTGCGGCATCGGCTACCTGCACACCGGCATCGAGAAGAACATGGAGTACCGCTCCTGGGTGCAGGGGACGACCTTCTGCACCCGGATGGACTACCTCGCGCCGTTCTACAACGAGGCCACCTACTGCCTGGGCGTCGAGCGCCTGCTGGACATCGAGGCCGACATCCCGGAGAAGGCCCAGGTCATCCGGGTCCTCCTCATGGAGCTCAACCGCATCTCCTCCCACCTCGTCGCGATCGCGACCGGCGGCATGGAGCTCGGCGCACTGACGGTGATGACGATCGGCTTCCGCGAGCGCGAGCTGGTGCTCGACCTGTTCGAGCTCATCACCGGCCTGCGGATGAACCACGCGTTCATCCGGCCCGGTGGCGTCGCCCAGGACCTCCCGCCGGGTGCGCTCGACGAGGTCCGCGACTTCATCACCCTGATGAACAAGCGCCTCCCGGAGTACGCCGCACTCTGCAACGAGAACCCCATCTTCAAGGGGCGCCTCCAGGGCGTCGGCCACCTGGACCTCGCCGGCTGCATGGCGCTCGGCATCACGGGTCCGGCGCTGCGCTCGACCGGCCTGCCCTGGGACCTCCGCAAGTCCGAGCCCTACTGCGGCTACGAGGACTACGACTTCGAGGTCCAGACCTGGGACACCTCGGACGCCTACGGTCGCTTCCGGATCCGGGTCAACGAGATGCACGAGTCGCTCAAGATCGTCCAGCAGTGCGTCGACCGGCTCTCCGGCCTCGAGGGCGCGCCGGTGATGGTCGCCGACAAGAAGATCGCCTGGCCCAGCCAGCTGGCGATCGGCAGCGACGGCATGGGCAACAGCCTCGACCACATCCGCCACATCATGGGCGAGTCCATGGAGGCGTTGATCCACCACTTCAAGCTGGTCACCGAGGGCTTCCGGGTCCCGCCGGGCCAGGCCTACGTCCCGGTGGAGTCGCCGCGCGGCGAGCTCGGCGCGCACGTGGTCTCCGACGGCGGCACCCGCCCGTTCCGGGCGCACTTCCGTGACCCGTCCTTCACCAACCTGCAGGCCACGAGCGTGATGAGCGAGGGAGGCATGGTCGCCGACATCA
>JAUYLL010000043.1 GCA_030698375.1 Nocardioides sp.
TCGAGGACGTGCTCGAGGCCTTCTCCATCGTCGCGAACGGCGAGGCCATCAAGGTCACCGTCGAGCCCTGATCCGGAGCTCGGAAAACCGTCATCGGGCCAGCCCCGCGGGCGTCATCGACCGAGCAGCAGCCTGTTCAGCTCGGCGACCCGGTGGACGCTGATGCCCTCCAGCTGCTCCCGGACGAGCGGATGGTCGATGCCGGGATCGAGCTCGATCAGCGGCACCAGGCCCGGGGTCCGGGTGTGCACATGGGTCGGCAAGGCGGTGGTGGACTCGTCGTACGGCGGCAGCTCGTTGTTGAGCCAGCCGAACAGCGGCGGCAGCCGGTCACGCTGCGGGTCGTCCCAGTGCTCGGTGGTGGTGTCCATGCTCGCTTCACTGAGCGAGACCCACACCGACCAGGTGAACACGTCGAACGGCGCATCGTTGACGGGGATCTCGAGGTGGCCCCGGATGAAGAAGAGGTCCTCGCCGGCGATGCGGATGATGCAGGTGTCCGCATCGATCTCGCCCTGCTGGCGCTCCATCTCGGACGCCGTCGCCCACGAGTCGGGCGCTGGTGGGCCGAACACGGTCGCCAGACCCTCGTGATCGGCGCCGCAGGTCGCGCAGGACCACACGTGGGCACCCGGATCAGCAGACATGCAGTCCATCCTCGTCTCGAACCTCGCCCCGCCGGTGCTGTGGGCCCGGCCACACGGTCAGCAGATCGGAAATAGCGACAAAAGCATATGGACAACGACCCTCCCGCGCATGACGATGCAGGAACACATCTCCCTGGGGAGGGACCCACTCATGAGGACACTTCGTGCGCGCCTGCTCGCCATCGGCTCAGTGGCCGCGCTTCTCGCATCAGGGCTCGCGGTGACCACCGCGGCCGCCGCGCCACCCGGCAAGCCGATCTCGGTGATGACCCGCAACGTCTACCTCGGGGCCGACATCAACCGGCCGGTCGTGGCCGCCGCCACCGCGGAGGCGCAGGGCGGGACGCCGCAGGAGGTCCTCTTCGCGCTGGCCACCGCCACCCACCAGACGCGCGCGATCGTCGACCAGACGAGCTTCCCGGTGCGTGCGAATCTGCTGGCCGACGAGATCGCCCGGACCAAGCCCGACCTGGTCGGTCTCCAGGAGGTGGCGCTGTGGCGCTCGGGCCCGCTGCAGCTGGACGCCGTGGGGGTGCCCAACGCGACGCAGGTCGACTACGACTACCTGCAGATCCTCCTCGACGCACTGGCTGACGCCGGCGTGAGCTATCACGCGGCCAACGTCGGGATGCGTGCCGACGTCGAGGCCCCGAGCTTCGCCACCAGCCCGGCCGATGCGGACGCACGGGACGTCCGGATGACCATGCGCGACGTGATCCTGGTCCGCTCTGACGCCGGTCTCAAGGTCACCGGTGCGGGTGACGA
This sequence comes from Nocardioides sp., assembly GCA_030698375.1. Taxonomy (GTDB): domain Bacteria; phylum Actinomycetota; class Actinomycetes; order Propionibacteriales; family Nocardioidaceae; genus Nocardioides_A. The sequence goes on from JAUYLL010000043.1 coordinate 1,413, forward strand.
GATCTTCGCGCACAACCTCGAGGTCACCATCGCGGGGACGGCGATGAACTTCGACCGCGGTTACCACTGGCTCGACGTCAGGGCCGGGGCCGAGCGCTTCCGGTTCGTGAACACCCACCTCGAGGCGTTCAGCTCCGATCTCGCCTACGCCCAGGCCGCAGAGATCCTCAGCGACGCGGTGCCGTCGGACCGGACCACCGTGTTCGTCTGCGACTGCAACTCCGACCCGCTGAACACCCGCGTCAAGCCGCACGACCAGCTGCCGCACCACGCGGCGTACGACCTGATCGTGGGCGCCGGGGACTTCACCGACCAGTGGCTCGAGCACGCTCCCGCGCACGAGGGGTGGACCTCGGGGCTCTCGGAGACGGTCGATGACCCCGATGCGTCGGGCTTTGGTCACCGCATCGACATGGTCTTCGGGCGTACGGCGGGTGGTGAGGCCCTGCAGGTGCAGCGCGGGGAGGTCACCGGCGACGAGGTCGGCGACCGTGACCCGGCCACCGGGCTGTGGCCCTCCGACCACGCGGGAGTGGTGCTGCGCCTGCGCGGTCTCTGACGCGCGCTGACCTGTGATCGTGCAGGGGATGGTGCATCAGACGCACCATCCCCTGCACGGTCAGTGGTAGCTGACCGGGAGGTCCTTGATGCCGTTGATCCAGCCCGACCGCAGCCGGGCGGGGTCGCCGGTGCGGGTGATGTCCGGCGCCTGGTCGGCGAGCGCGTCGAAGATGAGCCGGATCTCGAGCCGGGCCAGGTTGGCGCCGATGCAGTAGTGCGCGCCGTGCCCCCCGAAGGCCAGATGCGGGTTGGGGGAGCGGGTGATGTCGAAGGTGAAGGGGGCGGTGAAGACGGCCTCGTCGTGGTTGGCGCTGGCGTAGAAGAGCCCGACCCGGTCCCCGGCGCGGATCTGGGCGCCGCCGAGCTCCACGTCGGCCAGGGCGGTGCGCTGGAACGACGTCACCGGCGTCGCCCAGCGGATCACCTCGTCGACCATGGTCTCGGGGCGCTCGCTCCTCCACAGCTCCCACTGCTCGGGGTTGTCGAAGAAGGCGTTCATGCCGTGGGTGATCGCGTTGCGCGTCGTCTCGTTGCCGGCGACGGCGAGCGCGATCACGAAGAACCCGAACTCCTCGTCGGTGAGACCGCGGCCGTCCTTGTCGGCGTTGATCAGCTTCGTGACGATGTCGTCGCGCGGGTTGGCCTTCCGGTCGGCGGCGAGACCGAGGGCGTACATCA
>JAUYLL010000051.1 GCA_030698375.1 Nocardioides sp.
GAATACACCGCCGCCGAGATGCCGAAATTCAACTCGATCTCGATCTCCGGCTACCACATCCAGGAGGCCGGAGCCACAGCCGACCTGGAGCTGGCCTACACGCTGGCCGACGGCGTCGAGTACCTCCGCGCCGGTCTCGACGCGGGCCTCGACATCGACAAGTTCGCCCCGCGGCTCTCGTTCTTCTGGGCCATCGGGATGAACTTCTTCATGGAGGTCGCCAAGATGCGCGCCGCCCGCGCGCTCTGGGCCCGCCTCGTGCGGCAGTTCGACCCGCAGAACCCGAAGTCGCTCTCGCTGCGCACCCACAGCCAGACCTCCGGGTGGTCGCTCACCGCGCAGGACGTCTACAACAACGTGGGCCGCACCTGCATCGAGGCGATGGCCTCCACGCAGGGCCACACGCAGAGCCTGCACACCAACGCCCTCGACGAGGCCATCGCGCTCCCGACGGACTTCTCCGCGCGCATCGCCCGCAACACCCAGCTGCTGCTGCAGCAGGAGTCCGGCACCACCCAGACGATCGACCCCTGGGCGGGCTCCTACTACGTCGAGCGGCTCACCCACGACCTCGCCGAGCGGGCCTGGGCCCACATCCTCGAGGCCGAGCGCGCCGGCGGCATGGCCAAGGCGATCGAGGCCGGCATCCCCAAGATGCGCATCGAGGAGGCGGCCGCCCGTACCCAGGCGCGGCTGGACGCCGGCACGCAGAAGCTCATCGGGGTCAACACGTTCCGGCTGGCCGACGAGGACCCGCTCGACGTGCTCCGGGTCGACAACGCCTCGGTCTACGCCCAGCAGGTCGCCAAGCTCGAGCGGCTGCGCGAGGAGCGCGACGACGACGAGGTGCGCCGCAGCCTCGACGCGCTGACGGCCTCGGCCGAGCGCGGCGCCGGCCCGGGCCTCGAGGGCAACCTGCTGGCGCTGGCCATCGACGCGGCACGTGCCAAGGCCACGGTCGGCGAGATCTCCGACGCCCTGGAGAAGGTGTACGGGCGCCACCAGGCGACGATCCGTACGATCAGCGGCGTGTACAAGGCAGAGGCCGGCAGCAGCGAGTCGATGCAGAGCGTGCTCGCCGCCACCGAGGAGTTCGAGGAGCGCGAGGGCCGCCGCCCCCGCATCCTGGTGGCGAAGATGGGCCAGGACGGTCACGACCGCGGGCAGAAGGTCGTCGTGACGGCGTACGCCGACATGGGCTTCGACGTCGACGTGGGGCCGCTGTTCAGCACGCCGGACGAGGTCGCCCAGCAGGCGGTCGACAACGACGTGCACGTGGTCGGCGTCTCCTCGCTCGCGGCCGGTCACATGACGCTCGTGCCGGAGCTCCGCGACGCGCTGGCCGCGCAGGGACGCCCCGACATCATGATCGTCGTCGGCGGGGTCATCCCGCCCGACGACGTCCCGGCCCTGAAGGAGATGGGGGCCGCGTCGGTGTTCCTGCCCGGCACGGTGATCGCCGAGGCGGCGCTGGACATGCTCGAGAAGCTCTCCGCGCAGCTCGCGGACTGAGCCGTGGCTCGACCGGTCGACGTCGCGGACCTGGTCACCGGGGTCCGCGCCGGCACGCGTGCCGCGGTGTCCCGGGCGATCACGGTGGTCGAGTCGAGCCTGCCCGAGCACCGGACGGCCGCCCGGGAGCTGCTCACCGAGCTGACGCCGGACGCCGGTGGTGCCTGGCGGGTCGGGATCTCCGGGGTCCCGGGTGTCGGGAAGTCCACCTTCATCGAGGCACTGGGGTCCCACCTGACCGAGGCCGGCCACCGGGTCGGGGTGCTCGCCGTGGACCCCTCCAGCGTGCGCACCGGGGGCTCCGTGCTCGGGGACAAGACCCGGATGGCGTCGCTGTCGACCAACCCCGCGGCGTACATCCGGCCCTCGCCCAGCGCCGGCACGCTCGGCGGGGTCGCCCGGGCGACCGCGCAGGCGATGACCGTCCTCGAGGCGGCCGGCTTCGACGTCGTCCTCGTCGAGACCGTCGGCGTCGGCCAGTCCGAGGTGACCGTGGCCGGCATGGTCGACACCTTCCTGTTCCTCACCCTCGCGCGCACCGGGGACTCCCTGCAGGGCATCAAGAAGGGCATCCTCGAGATCGCCGACGTCATCGCGGTCAACAAGGCCGATGGCGACCGCGAGCCCGAGGCGCGTGGCGCCGCCAGGGACCTCGCCGGGGCGCTGCGTCTCGTGTACGGCGGGGCCAAGGCGACCGGCTGGGTCCCTCCCGTCCTCACCTGCTCGGCGCTGACGGGCGCCGGCGTCGACACGGTGTGGGAGCGCGTCGGGGCGCACCGCGAGTCCCTCGGCGAGGACGGTCTGGCCCGCAAGCGGGCCGAGCAGCAGTTGGACTTCACCTGGGCCCTGGTCCGCGACGAGCTCGACCAGCGGCTGCGCCGCTCGGCTCCTGTCCGCGCGGTTCGTGACGAGGTGCGGGCGGCCGTGCTCGCGGGGGAGCTCACCGCCCCTCTTGCTGCTGACGCGATCCTGGCCGCCTACGACGCCCGGACCTGAGCGGCGAGCCTTCGTAGCCCGGGGATGACGCCTCCTGGAGGGCGGCTCCGGTCGTGCGCTCTCACCGCCGGAACGGCATCCGGGTAGCCTCCGAGCCGTGCTCCCGTCCACCGCCGTCTCCGTCGCCGCCCTGCTGCAGCGCGTGCCGGCGTACGCCGAGGAGCTGGTGGCCTTCCGGCGCGACCTGCACGCGTACCCCGAGCTGGCCTGGCACGAGACCCGGACGATCGAGCGGGTCGCGACGCGGCTGCGCGCCGCAGGCCTGGAGGGCCGGCGGCTGCCCCGCGGAGGTCTCGTGGTCGACGTCGGGAGCGGCGGCGGTCCCCTGGTCGCCCTGCGCGCCGACCTCGACGCGCTCCCCATCGAGGACGAGACCGACGACCCCTGGCGCAGCACCGTCCCAGGAGTCGCCCACGGCTGTGGCCACGACGTGCACACCAGTGCGCTCCTGGGGTCGGGGCTGCTTCTCGCCGAGCTGGGTGACCAGCTTCCCGGCCGGGTGCGGCTGCTCTTCCAGCCGGCCGAGGAGGTCATGCCCGGCGGTGCGCTCGAGCTGCTCGCCGCGGGGGCGCTGGACGGGGTGGAGTCCGTCTTCGGCCTGCACTGCGACCCGGGCCTCGACGTCGGGGAGGTCGGGGTCCGCGAGGGCCCGCTCACCGGTGCCGCCGACGCTCTCGACGTGAGCCTCAGTGGAGCAGGGGGGCACACCTCCCGTCCGCACCTGACCCAGGACCTCACCTACGCGCTCGGGAAGCTCGTCACCGACCTGCCCGGTGCGCTGTCGCGCCGTCTCGACCCGCGTGCAGGCGCGAGCGTCGTGTGGGGCGAGGTGCGCGCCGGATCGGCCATCAACGTCATCCCGGCATCGGGTCGCGCACGCGGCACGGTGCGGATGCTCGACGCGGTGGCGTGGGGCGAGGCGGAGGGCCTGGTGCGCGAGCTGGTCGAGCAGGTCGTCCGCCCGTACGGCGTGCACGCCGACGTCACCTACGTGCGCGGCGTCCCGCCCGTGGTCAACGACGCTGCGGCGACGGTCGTGCTCACCGAGGCGGCGCGGACCGTGGTCGGTGCCGAGCGGGTCGTCACCGTGCCCCAGAGCCTGGGCGGCGAGGACTTCGCCTGGTACCTCGAGCAGGTCCCGGGGTCCATGGCCCGGCTCGGCACCCGGGCGCCCGGGGGGCCGACGTACGACCTTCACCAGGGCGACCTGCGCGTCGACGACGGTGCGGTCGGGGCGGGGGCCGCTGTGCTGGCGGTCGCCGCTCTCGGGGCGCTCGCGGAGCTGCGGCGCCGCGACGTCACCGACGCATAACGATCGTCCTGGGGGTCTCCGTTGCGGCTCGCGGGGACCGCGGGCCGGTCTAGGGTGACCCCGGACTTCCTGCCCCGGCGTGGGGCGGACCAAGGACTGGAGGCCCTCGTGCGCCGCTTGACCAAGATCGCCGGAGCCGCACTGGTCGTCGCCCTGACGGCCACCGCCTGCTCCTCCGACGGAGACGACCAGACCGGCGCGGGCGACCAGCTCTGCCCGGCCGAGGGCGACGGACCCAAGATCGGTCTCGCCTACGACGTGGGCGGTCGTGGTGACCGCTCCTTCAACGACCTCGCCGCGGCGGGTGTCACCCAGTCCGTCGACGAGCTCGACGCGACGTGCACCGAGCTGGCGGCCACGGCCAACGAGCCGGCCACCGCGCGCGCCGAGCGCCTGCGCCAGCTGGCGGAGGAGGGCCACGACCCGATCGTCGCGGCTGGCTTCGTCTACACCCCCGAGGTCACCGAGGTGGCCGGGGAGTACCCCGAGACCAGCTTCGCGGTCGTCGACGGCGCGGCCGAGGGCGACAACGTCACCAACCTGTCCTTCGCGCCCCAGGAGGGCTCCTTCCTGGTGGGCGTCGCGGCGGGTCTGAAGACCGAGACCGACCAGGTCGGATTCATCGGTGGCGTCGAGAACTTCATCATCATCCCGTTCGCAGCGGGCTTCGAGGCCGGCGTCGAGGCGGTCAACCCGGACGCGACGGTCGAGTACCGCTGGCTCTCCGACGAGGGTGACGACACCGCGTTCAACAACGCACCCGGCGGCGAGACCGCGGCCAACGCGCTCTACGACGGCGGGGCGGACATCGTCTTCCACGCTGCGGGTGGCTCGGGTGCGGGTCTGTTCACCGCGGCGGAGGAGCAGGACAAGCTCGCCATCGGTGTGGACTCCGACCAGTACCTCAGCGCTCCCGAGTCGCAGCAGGAGCACATCCTGACCTCGGCGCTCAAGCGGGTCGACGTGGCGGTCTTCGAGTTCGTCCAGGCCTTCGTCGAGGGCGACGTCACGACCGGCTTCGACGTCTACGACCTGGCTCGCGACGGCGTTGGCTACGCGACCAGCGGTGGCCAGCTCGACGACATCGAGGACGAGCTGGAGGACTACCGCCAGCAGATCGTCGACGGTGAGATCGAGGTCCCGAGCGAGTTCTGAGCGATCATGACGGCGGGTCCGGGGTGCGTATGGTGGAGCGCCCGGACCCGCCGTCGGTCGTTGGGTGGGGACAGGGAGAGATGACGTGAGCGACGAGGCAGGCAGCAGCCCTGCGGTCCGGCTGCGGGGGATCGAGAAGCGGTTCCCCGGTGTGGTGGCCAACCACGACGTGGACCTCGACGTGCTGCCCGGCACCGTGCACGCCATCGTCGGGGAGAACGGCGCCGGCAAGTCGACCCTGATGAAGATCCTGTACGGCGTGCAGTCGCCCGACGGGGGCACCATCGAGGTCGAGGGGCGCGCCGTCACCCTCGGGTCGCCGGCCGACGCGATCGAGCTCGGCATCGGCATGGTCTTCCAGCACTTCCAGCTCGCCGACAACCACACGGTCACCGAGAACGTCGTCCTCGGCGCCGAGAAGCTGCACGGCATCGGCGCGGCCGCCTCCCGCCGCATCCAGGAGATCTCCGACGCCTACGGCTTCGGGCTCGACCCCGACCAGCTCGTGGAGGAGTTGGGTGTCGGTCAGCGCCAGCGGGTGGAGATCCTCAAGGTGCTCTACCGCGGTGCCCGGATCATCATCCTCGACGAGCCGACCGCGGTCCTCGTCCCCCAGGAGGTCGACGCGCTCTTCGCGAACCTCCGTGGCCTCAAGGCCGAAGGCATCACCCTCGTCTTCATCTCCCACAAGCTCGACGAGGTGCTCGCCATCGCCGACGCGATCACCATCGTGCGGCGTGGCGCCACCGTCGCCACCGTCACTCCCGCCGAGACCACCGCGCGCGACCTGGCCGAGCTGATGGTCGGCGCAGAGCTGCCCTCACCGACGACGAGCGAGTCGACGGTCACCGACGAGGTCGTGCTGGCGGTCGAGGGCGTGTCCCTGATGGCGGGGGAGCGCCCCTTGCTGCAGGACCTCGACCTGCGGATCCACCGCGGCGAGGTCCTCGGCATCGCCGGTGTCGAGGGGAACGGGCAGACCGAGTTGGTCGAGCTGCTCATGGGCATGCGCAAGCCCGACACCGGCAGCATCCGTGTCGGCGACCGCGACGTCACCCGGTGGTCGACCCGGCGCCGCCGGGAGTCCGGGATCGGTTACATCCCCGAGGACCGGCACCGCCACGGACTGCTCCTGGACTCCCCGCTGTGGGAGAACCGGGTGCTCGGCCACCAGACCCGCAAGCCGTCGGCGCGTGGGCCCTGGATCGACCGTCGCGGCGCCCGGGCCGACACGGAGCGGATCGTCGAGCGCTTCGGGGTGCGGACCCCCTCGGTCGACACCACCGCGCGGGCGCTCTCGGGCGGCAACCAGCAGAAGTTCATCATCGGGCGCGAGATGAGCGGGGACCCTGTGCTCCTGCTCGCCGCCCACCCGACCCGTGGTGTGGACGTGGGCGCCCAGGCAGCGATCTGGGAGGACATCCGCGAGGCCCGCCGCCAGGGGCTGGCGGTGCTCCTCGTCTCCGCCGACCTCGACGAGCTGATCGGGCTCTCCGACACCATCCAGGTGATCCTGCGCGGCCGACTCGTCGGCGCCTTCGACCCCCGCGACGTCACCCCCCAGAGTCTGGGCTCGGCCATGACCGGCGCGACCACGGAGGTGCGTTGATGCGCCGGATCGTCCCGGGGCTCGTCGCTCCGGTGCTCGCGTTCGCGCTCGCCCTGGGGGTGACGCTGCTGGTGGTCGTCGTCTCCGGGGCGTCGGCGGGGACCTTCATGAGCGTCGTCTTCGATGTCCCGGCCGAACGCAACGTCGTCAACATGCTCAACAACGCCTCGATGCTCTACCTCTCGGCGCTCGCGGCGGCGGTCGGCTTCCGGATGGGCCTGTTCAACATCGGCGTGGAGGGCCAGTACCGCATCGGCGTCTTCTTCGCCGCGGCCTTCGCCGGCCAGGCCTGGCTCCCGGGACCGCTCAACGTGGTCGTCGCCATCCTCGTCGCGATGCTGGCCGGTGCCGCCTGGGCCGCGATCGCGGGCCTGCTCAAGGTCACCCGCGGCGTCAGCGAGGTCATCTCGACGATCATGCTCAACGCCATTGCGGTCTCGCTGACCGCCTACCTGCTGCGCCAGTGGGGGATCCGCCCGGAGAACGGTGGCGAGATCCGCACCGTGCCGATCGAGGAGGGCTCGCGGGTCCCTGGGTTCGATATCCCGTTCCTCCCCGGCGCACCCAACGAGGTCTTCGGCCTCGCGGTGCTCGCCGTGGTCGCCGGCATCGCGTTCGGCGTCGTGATCAACCGGACCCGGTTCGGCTTCGAGCTCCGCGCGACCGGGGCCTCCCCGACAGCAGCGGTGGCCAGCGGGATCGACGTACGCCGGAAGGTCGTCGTCGCGATGCTCCTCTCGGGCGGCATCGCCGGGCTGGTCGGGCTGCCCCTGCTGCTCGGGTCGACCTACACCTACACGAGCACCTTCCAGGCCGGGCTCGGCTTCACCGGGATCGCGGTGGCCCTCCTGGGACGCAACAACCCGTGGGGCATCGCGGTGGGCGCCGTGCTCTTCGCCTACCTCAGCGAGCAGGCCACCCGGCTCGAGCTGCTCGTCGGCATCTCCAGCGAGCTGGTGGTCGTCACCCAGGGCGTGGTCGTCCTCGCCGTCGTCATCGCCTACGAGGTCGCCGGGCGCTACCGCCGGGCCCAGGAGCAGCGTGAGGTCGCCGAGAAGCTGGCGGAGACCCCCGGCACCCCCGGCAACCAGGAGGTGGCCCGATGACGGTGGTCGACGACGTGACGGCGGCGACGCCGTCGGACAAGCCGCCTGCGCGCCGGCGCCGCCGGGTCCCGCTGTGGGCGTGGCTGGTGCTCTTGCTGGTCGTCGTCTCCGCCGTACGGGTGGTCTCCTCGCGCCACGAGCTGACGTCGTCGGGCACCCTCCGCGAGGCGCTGTACGCCGCGATCCCCATCGCCCTGGCCGCGCTGGCGGGCCTGTGGGCCGAGCGTGCAGGCGTGGTCAACATCGGTCTCGAGGGCATGATGATCCTCGGCACGATCGGCGGCGCGTACTTCGCCTTCCACCACGGCTGGTTCCTCGGGCTCGTCGCGGCGATCCTGTTCGGCGCGCTCGGTGGGGCCCTGCATGCGCTGGCTACGGTGTGGTTCGGCGTGGACCACATCGTCTCCGGTGTGGCCATCAACATCATGGCCGCAGGCCTGGCCGCCTCGCTGGCGCGCGCCTGGTTCTCCGGCCTCGCCGGGGGTGGCCCGACGCAGTCCCCGCCGCTGCCTTCGCCGCCGACGATCAACATCCCCCCGGTGGTCGATGCGGCCCGGTCGGTGGAGGACCGGCACTGGTTCATCGTCTCCGACCTGGCCTCGATCGTGGGGGCGCTGACCCGCAACCTCTCCACGATCACCGTCGTGGCAGTCGTGCTGATCCTCGCGAGCTGGTGGATCCTGTGGCGCACGAGCTTCGGCCTCCGGCTGCGCTCGTGCGGCGAGAGCCCGTCGGCGGCCGAGACGCTCGGCGTGGACGTCTACCGCTACAAGACCTACGCCGTGCTGATCTCGGGTGGCATCGCCGGCCTGGCCGGAGGCTTCCTCGTCGTGGCCTGGGCGGGGCTCTACCAGAACGGCATCACCAACGGCCGCGGCTACATCGGGCTGGCCGCGATGATCTTCGGCAACTGGCGCCCCTCCGGGCTGGTGGCCGGAGCCTCGCTCTTCGGCTACACCGACGCCCTCCAGCTGCGGGCCGGCGGCGGCGCGGTGCACGCCCTCCTCATCGCCGTGGCGCTCGGACTGCTGGTCTACGCCGTGGTCCTGCTGCGCCGCGCGCGGCGCACCGCCGGCGTCGCGGCCCTGGTGGCCGGCCTCCTGGTGGCGTTCTGGTGGTCCTCCACCGACGAGATCGCCAATGACTTCGTCCGGATGACGCCGTACGTCGCCACCCTCCTGGTCCTCGCGTTGGCGAGCCAACGGCTACGGATGCCCGCAGCCGACGGGAAGATCTATCGCAAGGGCGAGGCCGGCTAGTGACCGATTCAGTGGACCCCGACCTCGACGACCTCGATGAGCTCTGGGCAGGGCTGCGTGCCGTCGCCGACGCGGCAGCGCTCCGGGCCTACGCCCCGTACTCCGGCTACCGCGTGGGGGCCGCTGCCCGGGTGGCGGACGGCCGGGTGGTCTCGGGGTGCAACGTCGAGAACGCGGCGTACGGCGTGGCCCTGTGCGCCGAGTGTGGGCTGGTCTCCCAGCTCCACCTGACCGGCGGGGGGCGGCTGACCCACTTCGTGTGCGTCTCCGGTGGCGGCGCGGTGATCATGCCGTGCGGCCGCTGCCGCCAGCTGTTGTCCGAGAACGGCGGCCCCGACCTGCAGCTGCTCACGACTTCCGGGGTCCGCTCCCTGACGGAGGTGCTTCCTGATGCGTTCGGTCCCCACGACCTCGATCGACCTGACCTCGCCTGAGGTCGTCGCCGATCCCTACCCGCATTTCGCGCGGGAGCGGGCCTCCCACCCGGTCGCCTGGCACGAGGAGTCCCAGCGGTACCTCAGCTTCTCCCACGCCGCCGTCTCGGCGGTGCAGCGCGACCGACGCCTCGGGCGGTTGTGGACCGACAAGGAACCACGCGCGACGCTCGAGCCGTTCAACCTCCTGCACCGCAACCAGATGATGGAGAACGAGCCGCCCGAGCACACCCGGCTGCGGCGTCCGGTGGCCCGCGCCTTCGGGCGTGGCCACGTCGAGCGGCTGCGCCCGCGCGTCCGCGCCCTGGCCGCCGAGCTGCTGGCCGAGGCCGACGCCTCGGGGTTCGACGTGCTGGAGGCGTTCGCCGAGCCCCTGCCGGTCCTGGTGATCGCCGAGCTCCTCGGCGTCCCGGCCTCCCACGCCCCCGAGCTGCGCGCGTGGTCCCAGGCCATCGTCCGGATGTACGAGGTGGCCCCGGACCAGCAGGTCGTCGATGAGGCCGTGAGCGCGGCGACCGACTTCGCCGCCCTGGTGCGTGAGCTGGCGGCGTCCCGGCGTGCGCGGCCCGCCGAGGACCTCATCACCGACCTCGTCGGCACCGAGCTCTCCGAGGACGAGGTCGTCGCGGCCGTCGTGCTCCTTCTCAACGCCGGGCACGAGGCATCGGTCAACGTCTTCGGCAACGGCCTCGTCGCGATGCTCCGCAGGGGGCTCCGGCCCGGACCGGACCCTGCGGTCACCGTGGAGGAGATGCTCCGCTTCGACTCCGCGCTGCAGCTCTTCGAGCGGACCGCCACCGAGGACGTCGAGGTCGGCGGGGTGGTGGTCGAGGCAGGGCAGAAGATCGCGGCCCTGCTCGGCGCGGCCAACCGGGATCCCGAGGTGTTCGCCGAGCCGGATGCGTTCCGTGTCGACCGCGACCCCAACCCGCACCTCGCCTTCGGGGTTGGGGTGCACTTCTGCCTCGGTGCGCCGCTGGCGCGGATGGAGCTCGCCGAGTCGCTCGCGACGCTCTTCGACGCCTTCCCGGACCTCGCCTTGGACGGGGACCCGACCTCACGCGGCACCTTCGTGCTGCGTGGCTACGCGTCGGTGCCGGTCGCGGCGGGAGGCCGCCATGGCTGAGCACGACGCCGTCGAGGTGATCGTCCGCAAGCGCGACGGAGGTCAGCTCAGCGACTCGCAGATCGACTGGGTGGTGGCGGCCTACACCCGTGGAGAGGTGGCCGACGAGCAGATGTCGGCGCTTGCGATGGCGATCCTCCTCAACGGGATGAGCCGCCCGGAGATCGCCCGCTGGACGGCGGCGATGATCGCCTCGGGCGAGCGGATGGACTTCTCCTCCCTGCCCCGTCCGACCGCCGACAAGCACTCCACCGGAGGGGTCGGCGACAAGATCACGCTGCCGCTGGCACCGCTCGTCGCCGCCTGCGGAGTGGCGGTGCCGCAGCTCTCGGGCCGGGGGCTGGGCCACACGGGCGGCACCCTCGACAAGCTCGAGGCCATCCCTGGGTGGCGGGCGTCGCTGAGCAACGAGGCGATGCTGCGCCAGCTCGCCGAGGTCGGGGCGGTCGTCTGTGCCGCCGGGGCCGGGCTCGCCCCCGCCGACAAGAAGCTCTACGCCCTGCGGGACGTCACCGGCACCGTCGAGGCGATCCCGCTCATCGCCAGCTCGATCATGAGCAAGAAGATCGCCGAGGGCACCGGAGCGCTGGTGCTCGACGTCAAGGTCGGCACGGGCGCGTTCATGAAGGAGCTCGCCGACGCGCGCGAGCTGGCGGAGACGATGGTCGCCCTCGGTACCGACGCCGGGGTCCGGACCGTCGCGCTGCTCACCGAGATGTCCACGCCGCTGGGCCTGACGGCCGGCAACGCGCTGGAGGTGCGCGAGTCGGTGGAGGTGCTGGCCGGCGGCGGGCCCGCCGACGTCGTCGAGCTCACCCTCGCGCTCGCCCGCGAGATGCTTGTCGCCGCTGGTGTCACCGACGTCGACCCCGCCGACCGGCTCGCCGACGGGAGCGCGATGGACGTCTGGCGGGCGATGATCAGCGCCCAGGGCGGCGAGCCCGACGCAGCGCTGCCCACCGCGCGGGAGACCCACGTGGTCACGGCCCCGGGAAGCGGCACGGTGGCACGGCTGGATGCGATGGCGGTCGGGCTGGCCGCGTGGCGACTGGGCGCCGGGCGGGCCCGGCAGGGGGACCCGGTCCAGGCCGGTGCCGGCGTGGAGATGCACGCCAAGCCGGGGGACACAGTGCGCGAGGGCGAGCCGCTGCTCACCCTGCACACCGACGAGCCGGAGCGCTTCGCCCGCGCGCTCCAGGCGTTGGAGGACGGCGTCGAGGTCGGGGACGCGCCGTACGACGCGCCCCCGGTGGTCCTCGACCGGATCGGCTGAGCTGTCCTGGGCCGGAGCCTCAGACCCGCTCTTCGCGGTCCTGCTGCTCCGCCTCGGCGTGCGCCTCCGCCTGCGCCTCTGCCGGCGGCTCCGGCAGCGCTGTTGGGGCGGGTACGACGATGACCGGGCATCGGGCGTGGTGCAGCAGGGCCCGGGTGCTGGAGCCGAGGGTGAACCCGTTGAGCCGGTAGGGCTTGGTGTCGCGACCGACCACGAGGAGGCCGGCGTGCGCGCTCTGGTCGGGCAGGAGGTCCGAGGCCCGGCCGATGCGGACGTCCACGGAGTGCTCGACGCCGGGGTGGCGCTCGATCCACGGCGCGAGGAAGGCCTCGATCCGGCGGGAGCGGTCCTCCTCGTGCTTCGTGATGCCTTCGGCGTCGAGGCCCATCTCCGGATGTGGTGCCCAGGTGCTCAGCACCACCACCGGAACCCCGCGCCGGTCCGCCTGGGCGAAGGCGGTGTCGAGCGCTGCCGTGGCGTGCTCGAGACGGGGCACACGGTGCTCGTCCTCGGTCAGGGAACGCAGGTCGTCGATGTGCAGGTCTACCCCGACCAGGACGTGGCCGTCGCTGTCCTTGACCCGCTCCCACTGGTTGGGCACCACGACCACCGGGCTGGCGGCGCGGCCGGCCACGGCGAGGGATGTGCTGCCGACGAAGATGCGGCGCAGGAACCCGATGCCACGCTGGCCCACCACGAGCATCCGGGACTCGTCGGCGGCGTGCAGCAGCACCTGGATGGGGGTGCCCACCTTGATGTGCTGCTGGACGGGGACTCCGAGGTCGCCAAGCTCGGTGGCCATCGCGCCCAGCTGCTCCTCGGCGGTCTCGCGCCGAGGGATGGTGGGCTGGTCTGCGGCGTACGCGGCCTCACCGGTGAGCATGGGCTCGCAGGCCGTGACGAGCTGCAGCGGCACCCCCGATCCGGAGGCCTCCTCCGCGGCCCAGGACACCGCGGCGCCACTGGGGTGGGCGAAGTGAACTGCCACGCTGACGGGACGGGAATCGGACGTGCTCATGGGGCCTCCCTTGGAAGTCGCTTGACGCCATCCAAGCGGCAAGGAGCAGTCGACGTCCAGGGTCGAGGGGGCCTGCGTGCGACCGACGGCCGCCTGCGTGCGGCCGACGGCTGGATCAGGGGAGCAGCAGGACGACCGTCTCCGCGACGCAGGCGGGCTTCGGGGCGTCCTCGACCTCGACCACGTGGCGCAGGGTGACCTGCACACCGGAGGCGAGGTCGGTGACCTCGCCGAGGCTGACCCGCAGGCGGATCCGGCTGCCGACCAGCAAGGGTTGCGGGAAGCGCACCTTGTTGACGCCGTAGTTCAGCTTCGCCCCGGGGGTCTCCAGCGCGAAGACGCCGGAGCCGAGCCAGGGGACGAGCGAGAGCGTGAGGTAACCGTGGGCGATGGTCCCGCCGAACGGGCCCTCGGCGGCGGCCGCGGGGTCGACGTGGATCCACTGGTGGTCCCCGGTGGCGTCGGCGAACGCGTCGACGCGGTCCTGGTCGATGGTCAGCCAGTCGCTGACGCCGAGCTCCTCGCCGGTGGCCTCACGGAGCTGGTCGAGAGTGGTGAAGGTGCGCACGCGTCCAGTCTGGCAGGCCGGGGCTCGCGTGGAAGGATGCCCCCATGGCTGAGCTCATCACCGCGCCCACGCGCATCCCGGTCCCCGGAGGGAAGGTGATCGACGAGTACGTCGGTCGCGTCAACACCGATACCTCCGCGGTCTCCGTGGCCCACATGGTCGCCCCGCCCGGCTGGAGCGAGCCGGTGCAGGCCCCCTCCTTCGACGAGATCACCGTCGTGCTGCGCGGCACGGTGCGCCTGGAGGTGCACGGCCCCGGTGGTGAACCGGAGACGATCGAGGTGCGCCCGGGACAGGCCGTCATCACCAAGGCCGGTGAGCGGATCCGCTACGGCACGGACAGCGAGGAGACCGAGTACATCGCGGTTTGCATGCCCGCGTTCTCGCCCGACACCGTCAACCGCGACGAGGCCGGCGCGTGACGCAGCCGGACCGCGCCACGGTCCGGCGGGCGCCCAAGGTCCTCCTGCACGACCACCTCGACGGCGGGCTGCGGCCGGGCACGGTCGCCGACCTCGCCCAGGGGGCCGGGCACACGTTGCCGGTCGCCGACCCCGCCGACCTGGCCGCGTGGTTCCGGGACGCGTCCGACTCGGGGTCGCTCGAGCGCTACCTGGAGACCTTCCAGCACACCGTCGCGGTGATGCAGAGCGCGGAGAACCTCCAGCGGGTGGCCCGGGAGTGCGTCGAGGACCTCGCTGCCGACGGGGTCGTCTACGCCGAGGTCCGCTATGCCCCCGAGCAGCACGTCGAGGGCGGGCTCGACCTCGACGAGGTGGTCGACGCGGTGCGCCGCGGATTCGCCGAGGGTGAGGAGGCCGCGCGCGCAGCGGGGACCCCGATCGTCGTGCGTCAGCTGCTCACCGCGATGCGGCACCAGGCGCGCTCCCGCGAGATCGCCGAGCTGGCCGTCGCCCACCGCGACGACGGCGTGGTCGGCTTCGACATCGCCGGCGCGGAGGCGGGCTACCCGCCCACGCGCCACCTCGACGCCTTCGAGTACCTCCAGCGCGAGAACGCGCACTTCACCATCCACGCCGGCGAGGCCTTCGGGCTGCCGTCGATCTGGGAGGCGCTGCAGTGGTGTGGCGCCGACCGGCTGGGCCACGGGGTACGCATCGTCGACGACATCAGCGGTGGGAGCAGCGAGGGTGAGCCGGTCGTGCTCGGCCGGCTGGCGTCGTACGTGCGGGACAAGCGGGTGCCGCTGGAGCTCTGCCCGACCTCCAACGTGCAGACCGGGGCGGTCACGTCGATCGCCGAGCACCCGATCGGGCTGCTCGCGCGCCTGCGGTTCCGGGTCACGGTCAACACCGACAACCGGTTGATGAGCGGGACCTCGATGACCGAGGAGATGGTCGCGCTGGTCGAGGCGTTCGACTGGGACCTTGACGACCTGCAGTGGGTCACGGTGAACGCGATGAAGTCGGCGTTCCTGCCCTTCGACGAGCGCCTCGCCCTCATCGACGACGTCATCAAGCCCGGGTACGACGCGTTGGGCGCGGGGTGACGAGAGCCCAGGGGACGGGGAAGCCCCAGGGGGGACGGCCGGCGAGGAGATGTTCGGCGGTGGCGGTGACCGTCCGTCCGGAGCCGGGCTCGTAGGCCCCGACCCGGGCGCCGTCGGTCACGTGGGCGAGGACCACGTGACGCGGCAGGAACCGGCTGCCGACGAAGACCACCATCGGCTCGCCGGCCGCGACCGTCGCGGACAGCGAGGCCCAGGAGGTACGACGGCCACGCCGGCCGCGCACCCAGCGCACGCTGTGTGGCGTCCCGGTGACCTCCCGCATCGCGCGGGCCACGGCCCACGGGGTCGCGCCGTACCGCTGTGGCCAGACCCGGCGGACCCGTGGGTGCAGGTCGAGGACGATGGCGGCGAAGGCGCGCTGGGGGTCGGGTGCGGCGAGCACACCGCCGTGCGCCGGATCGCGCAGCAGCGCCGCGAACACCAGGCAGGCCGGTCCGCACGTCGTGGGGTCGGGCTGCCGGAGGCGGGGGAGCGGGCTCACGGTCGGGCCGGGACGCCCGGGAGCAGATGGCGCAGCCGGGCGTAGGCCTCGCCGGGGGTGACCTCAGCGCACCCGTGCGCGACGGCGTCGGCGACGACGTACGGCTGGAGCCGCAGGAGCATCAGGCCGCGACGAACGAGCACCCATGGTGGCTTGCGGCGCTCGGCGAGGTCGCGGCGCAGTCGACGCCCGAACGTCACCACCGGGTGCTGACGGACGCAGAGCGCGTCGGCGAGGATCCCGGCCTCGCGGCAGGGGCCGACCACCTGCGGGGCGAAGATCCCCTCGGCGACCAGCAGGGTGGACCCGGCGAGGTCGAGGCGGCGCGACCCGACCCGGCGGCTGCCGGCGAGGTCGTAGTCGGGCACCTCGGCCGTGCCTTCGCGGCACAACCGCACGAGCGTGGCGACAGCGTCGTCGAGCGACCAGGACGCGGGGTCGTCCCAGTCGACCACCTGCTCGCCGCCGAGCTCCATCAGCGGGAGCGTCGGGTCATCGCCGTCCTTGTAGAAGTCGTCGAGGCGCAGCACCGGCAGCGCGAGGCGTTCGGCGAGGCGGCTCTTGCCGGCGCCGGAGGGGCCAGCAAGGACGACGACGCGGGCCGGGGTCTCGATCACCGATCAGGTCCCGATGGGGTGCCAGACCGTCTTGGTCTCCAGCCAGGCGGTGAGGCGATCGATGCCGGGCTGCTCGGCCCAGTCGGGCTCGGCGGCCGGGGCGCGGCGTACCCGCTTGAGGTTCTCGGCGGCCTCGACCTCCAGCGAGGTGGCCAGCTCCGCGGCATCGGGCGTGCCGGCAAGACCGGTGAGGTCGATCGCGTTGACGTCCATGTGGGAGGCCAGCGTCGGGGAGGTGTCGGCGGTCCGGCCGGTCAGCAGGTTGACCACGCCACCGGGGACGTCGGAGGTGGCCAGCACCTCGGCCAGGCTGACCGCCGGGACCGGCCGGTCGACCGAGGTGGCCACCACGCAAGTGTTGCCGGTGGTGATCACCGGCGCGATCACGCTGACCAGCCCGAGCAGCGAGGACCGCTGCGGGGCCAGGACCGCGACGACGCCGGTCGGCTCGGGGACGGTGAGGTTGAAGTACGGCCCGGACACGGGGTTGGCGCCCCCGACGACCTGGGTGACCTTGTCGGCCCACCCGGCGTACCAGACGAGCCGGTCGACGCTGGCGTCGACGGCGGCCTCGGCCTGGCGCTTGGTCGCGCCCTCGCTGCGCTGGACCTCCTCGACCAGCTGGGCCCGCCGGCTCTCGAGGACCTCGGCGACCCGGTAGACCACCTGGCCCCGGTTGTACGCCGTGCGCCCGGCCCAGCCGCCGAAGGCGCCACGGGCGGCCTTGACCGCGTCGCGCGCGTCCTTGCGGGAGGCGGCAGCGACGTTGGCCCAGAACCGGCCCTTGGCGTCGGCGACCTCGTAGGTGCGGCCGGACTCGGAGCGGGGGAACGCCCCGCCGATGTAGAGCTTGCAGGTCTTGCGGACGTCGAGCCGCGCGGTGGGGGGAGTCATCGCAGGTAGGCCTCCAGTCCGTGGCGGCCGCCCTCGCGGCCGTAGCCGGACTCCTTGTAGCCGCCGAAGGGGCTGGTGGGGTCGAAGCGGTTGAACGTGTTGGCCCAGACGACGCCGGCCCGCAGCTGGTTGGCCATCCAGAGGATCCGCGAGCCCTTCTCGGTCCAGACGCCGGCGGAGAGGCCGTAGGGGGAGTTGTTCGCCTTCTCGACCGCCTCGGTGGGGGTGCGGAAGGTCAGCACCGACAGCACGGGGCCGAAGATCTCCTCGCGGGCGATCCGGTGGGCCTGGGTGACGCCGGTGAAGACCGTCGGGGGGAACCAGAACCCCTTCGAGGGCAGGTCGCACGCCGGCGACCACCGGCCGGCGCCCTCGGCCTCGCCGACGTCGCTCAGCTCACGGATCCGGCTCAGCTGCTCGGCGGAGTTGAT